>JAJKIB010000578.1 GCA_021154745.1 Mycobacterium sp. | reverse complement strand
CCCTATAACGCGACGATGCATGCGGTGGTCGGGCTGACCGAGACGCTGAACGCCGAACTGCGCTCGGTATCACCGCTTCTAGGCGCCACGGTGCTGTGCCCGGGGCTTGTCGACACACCGCTCGGAGCCAATTCGGTGAGGTTGGTTCCTAACGGTGCGGGTACCGCGCCTGCCGACGCGGGTGGCATGCCGCCCGGTGCGATCAACCCCACGATCGTGGCGCAGTCCGCCATCGAAGCCGTCGAGGCAGACCGGGTGCACGCCATCGTCGGCCCCGGGACCGATGTGGTGGTGCGGCAGCGCGTGGATGGGCTACTGGGCGACCTGGTCTAGAGCAGTGTCGCGCTGCCGTCGGTGTTGACCTGCACCTTGACGCCCGCGATGTCGTCGCGAATGGTTGCGGCGGCCTCCGAGGGGTCGGGGATCACCGCGAGCACACGTGCGTCGTCGGTAGTGCGCACGGCCAGGAAGGCCTTTTCGGCGGAGCCGGTCCGGTTGAACGGCGTGGTCCACGTCTCAACCGTGCCAACACCCGACCACTCGACCACCGCATCGCGGGTCGGTTCCCGGTCGACGTCGGATTGCACGTCTTCCCAACGAAATTCGTGGCTCGGGGGCTCCGTGCCATACACGCCGAAGCTGTGCTTGGTCAGGTATCCCCCGTTGGCGGTGATGAGTCCGCGCTGGCCGGGGTTGGCGACCAGCTGCTCGGCCATCGTGGCGATCGAGTGGGTGACGTAGTTGTTCCACGGGCCGCCGGCAAAGGTCAGCCCGCCGGTGACTGTCAGTGGCCGGGCCGCATCACCGACCGGCAGCCCCAATTCGTTGGCGGCGACCTGCACCGCGGACGGGAAGCACGAGTAGACGTCGGTCAAATCGAGGTCGTCCACGCCAAACCCGGCCAGTTGCAGCGCTCGCTGCCCCGCGATCCTGATCGCAGGCGAACGGTAGAGTTCTGCCCGCTCCCCGATGGCGTAGGTGTCGTGCGCATCGGTGCCCGCGTACGGAAAAACCCAACGCTCCGAAGGGATCTGCAGATACGCCGCCTTCTCCACCGACGTGAGCACCAGGGCCGCACCCTGATCCACCATGTTGTTCGAGTTCATCAGCTTGGTGTACGGCCAGCTGATCATTCGGTTGCGCGGACTGGGCTGCCAGATCTGGTGCGGCGCCAACGGCTCACGGCTCCACGCGTGCGGATTCTTCGCCGCCACCCCGCTGAACTGTGACCACAGCTCGCCGATGCGGCGCAGGTGCTCGTCGGCCGACTCTCCCGCGGCGATCCGCAGCGCCTGCTCGAACATCGGATAGACATAGGCGGGCCGGTCCAATTTGATCCGCAGCTCCGCGGGCCCCGCCATCGGCACACCGTCGTCGGCACCCTCGGCCATCGCAACCGACACATCTTGAGTCGTCCAGTCGGGCTTGGCACCGCTTGCCCGCAAACGCGTTCGGGTACGCCATGTTTCGGCGCCTGCGATCAGCACAGTGTCTGTGCGGCCGCCCTGGATGTCCAGGCATGCCTGGTTGACCAGCGTCTGCGGGACGTTGCCACCGACTCCGGTGTAGCGAGTCGCGGCATTCTTGGCGCGGAGGCGCTGGGCCAGCAGTAGCCCCGGATCACGGTAGCGCCAGGACAGCACGCTCACGACCCGGGCCGAGTCGACGGCCTCGAGCACCCGTGGGTCCGCGGCCGCGCGGGCGGCGGCCACCATCAGGTCCACGGGTTCCACCCCTGGATTGTCGTCGTGCTGGTTGACCTGGCCGTACCCGATGAGTACCGGCGTCCTGGGGTCCATAGGCATGGCTTCTACCTCACGTGATGAGTGAACAAGACGCCTTCGGCGATCAGCCGATCGGTCTCATCGGCGTCCATGGCGAGTAGCTTCTGGCAGATTTCGCGGGTGTGCTCGCCGGGCATCGGCGCGGGCCGAAGCTCGGCGGGCGGAATGTGTAGGTAGGGTGCTGGGCCCGTCTCGGTTGGCATCGGTGCGTCAAAGAGCGGATGGGCCATGTCGCTGAACACCTTTCGAAAGATGATCTGCGGATCGGCCAGCACATCGACGGCGCGGTACATCGGCGCGGCGGGCACTCCCGCCCGCTGCAGCAGGTGCGCGACCTCCGTCTTGTCACGTGCACGCGTCCACTCGGACACCTCGGTACCACCGGTGACTACCGATAGCGCGGCGCGGTCGTCGTCGTCACGCAGCGATATCACGCACCACTCGTCATCGCCATCGCACGGATAAACCGCATGCACCGCGGGATCGCCGGTCACCGGCAGGCGCGCGGCGCGGGCAGTCTCTGCGACATACCCGGTGGCGAGCTGGTTGACCGCCACCTCGGCCTGCGAAATATGCACGTGCGCACCGGTTCCGACATGGTCACGGCCGATGAGAGCAGCCAGCGCGGCGATCGCGGTAAGCCTGGCAGAGACGTGATCGGGGAAGATCGTGGTGGCGTCATAGAAACTGCCGCGCGGGGCTTCGTCTGAAGTCCACAGCCACGTGACCCCGGTGGTGGCCCGCACCAGCGGGCCGTAGCCCATCCGCGCGCTCCACGGGCCGCTCGCCCCGAATGCGCTGCTCTCGGCCAGCACGATGCGCGGGTTGAGCTCCCGCAGGCGTTCGTATGAAAAGCCGAGCGACGCAAGCGTCCCCGGCTTGAAATTGGCGAAAACCGCGTCGGCGCCGACGACGAGTTTCTCGAACAGCTCGGCTCCCGCCGGATGCCGCAGGTCAAGGCCGAGGCTGTATTCATTGCGGTGGGTCAAGGCCCACGACCTGCTCATCACCTGACCCGGCGGCGTCTGGCGCAGGCCGTCGGGATACGCGGCGCTCTCGATCTTGATAACCTCCGCACCGAGGTCGGCGAACAGTCGGCCCAGCTCCCCGCCTGCCACGATGACGCCGAGGTCGAGGATCCGCATCCCGTCAAATGGCCGGCCGGCTGCGTCGCCCACCGACAAGGCGTCGGAATGTTCTGTCGCCCAGGCTGTTTCTTCAGTCCCGAGCGATGGCGCGGGGGTCGCGTATCCGGCATGCTCACCGTTGACCACGAACGGGCCCACCGGCACAGATAGGCCTGCACCAGCGGTGATTTCGACGTCGGCCAGTGCCCCGACAGCACGGAAATGTTCCGACGACAGCGCCTGCGCGGGCGTGAGCACCGCGGCGATCGGCACTCCCCGGCGTTGCCCCTCGGCCACAAGGTCGTCCATCATCTGCGCGGCGAACAGCACCGCGATGGCCTCGTTGAGTTCGCGTGACGCCGCATATCGCGCCGCGATGGTGTCGAACTTCGGGTCGGCGAACCGCGCGGGTTCACCCAGCCACGCGCGCATTCCCCGCCACTGCCGTGGCGACAGCAGGCAGATCCGCACGTAGCCGTCCTGGCATGGAAATATCGGGTAGATCTGCTGGTTTCGCGGCCTGCCCCGCCACAGCTCGCTGGACCGCTTCAGCCCGACAGCGGCCTGGCCCTCGGATCCGAACGGCGGATCGAGTGACTGCACGACCGCCTCGAACCGCGAGAAGTCGATGTATTCGCCTGTGCCACAGCGTAACCGGTGATAGTAAGCGGCCAGTGCGGCCCACGCGGCCTGCACGGCCGCGGTCGCCGACGCGACGCCGAGGGGCGGCAGTACCGGTGTTCCCGACGTCGGCCCGGTGCGCGACAGCGCGGTGGACATGGCATACAGCACCGGGTCGGTCGCCTGCCACGAGGTGTATGGACCTGTTGTCCCGAAGTCGGTGACGGACAACGCAACCAGATGGCCGAACCGCTCGGCCAGTGCCGCGCATGACGTTCCGAACACCGCCAGTCCGCCGTCGTCGACCACGATATCGGCGGTGCCGGCCAGCTCGATGAGCCGGTCACGGTCGGCCGCACGATCGGGATCGAGCACAGCACTGCGCTTGTTCGCGTTCTGCAAGGCGAACGCAATGCTCGCTCCCGCCACGCTCGGCAGCGCGCGGCGCGCCGGGCTACCGCCGGGCGGTTCGATTATCAGCACGTCGGCGCCGAGATCGGCCAACAACCGGCCCAGGGCGTGGGATTCGGCGCCACCGACGTCGAGCACTCGAAGCCGCTCGAGCAGTCCTCTGCTCACCGGGCCAGCAGCCGTTCCACCCACTCCAGGTGGGCGTCGGTCCCGGTGGCCACGTACATCAGGTCGACGAACGAGTCGGGGTAGCCGTTGTCGGCCAGCACCCCAACGGCGTCGGCGACCTTGTCCACCGGAGTGCCTTCGGCGACGTTGACCCGCACATAGGTGTGGACCGCCGAGGGGTCACGACCCGCCGCGCGGGCCGCGTCGTCGATGGTCTGGCGCTGCCAGTTGAGCATCTCCAGGCTCACACCGCCCGGCACATTGACCCCGGCCATCCAGCCGTCGGCGCGCTCCCCGACGCGCTTGAGCCCGGCCGGCGTGAACGCGCCGAGGGAGATCGGCGGGTGCGGCCGCTGGACCGGCTTGAGGTCAACCCACGACTCGGGCACCGACCACCGCTCACCGTCGTGTCGGACGGGGTTGGCGGTCCACAGCGCGTCGAGCGCATCCAGGAGTTCGTCTAGTTGCGCGCCGCGGCGGCGAAACGGCGCGCCGGCGGCCTGGTACTCCTCAGGTGACCAGCCGATTCCGAACCCGGGCAGCAGTCGGCCGCCGCTGATCACGTCGATGCTCGTCAATTGTCGGGCCAGCTGTACCGGCGGGTACCAGGGTGCGACTAATACGCTGCTGCCCAGCCGGGCGGTGGTGGTCGCGGTCGCGGCCACCGTCAACGCGATGAACGGATCCAGGTTGGTGCGGAACTGCTCGGGGATCGTGTCCTTGCCGACATAGCCCACCGTCGGATTGACCGCGGCCAGTAGCCGGTCCCCGACCCAGAGGCTGTCGGCGCCGAGTAGTTCGGCCGTCGACGCGAAGCGGGCGAGTTCTCCGACATCCAGGTGGGCGGACTCTCCGAACTGCGGCACCGCGAATCCCAGCACGAACGTCAGGCTAGTGCTTGAGGTTCCCGATTCGGGGTAGGCCCCTACCGTTGTTCACCCGCCGAGACGATGATGAGCCAAGTGACCGCCCAAGCCCTGTCCCCCACACTTTCCGACACCGAACTCGATCTGATCAATGCCTACTGGCGGGCCGCCAATTACCTGTCAGTGGGCCAGATCTACCTACTGGACAACCCGTTGCTGCGCCAACCGCTGGCGCCCGAGCACATAAAGCCTCGCCTGCTCGGACACTGGGGCACCACGCCGGGGCTCAACCTCATCTACGCCCACCTCAACCGCGTCATCCGTCATCGCGACCTCAACGTCATCTACATCACCGGTCCGGGTCACGGCGGTCCTGGCCTCGTGGCCAACGCCTATCTGGAGGGCACGTACAGCGAGGTGTATTCGGGCATCGAGGAAGACGTCGACGGCCTGCGAAAGTTGTTCCGCCAGTTCTCATTTCCCGGCGGGGTGCCCAGCCATGTCGCCGCCGAGACACCGGGGTCGATCCACGAGGGCGGCGAGCTTGGTTATGCGCTGGTGCATGCCTACGGCGCTGCGTTCGACAACCCGGACCTGGTGGTCGCGTGCGTGGTCGGCGACGGCGAGGCCGAGACCGGGCCGCTCGCCGCGAGTTGGCATTCAAACAAATTCCTCAACCCGGTGACGGACGGCGCTGTGCTGCCGATCCTGCACCTCAACGGCTACAAGATCGCCAACCCGACGGTGCTGGCCCGCATCCCGCAAGAGGAACTGGAGTCACTGTTCTACGGTTACGGCTACCGGCCGATCACCGTCGCAGGTGATGATCCGGCCAATGTGCATCAACAGCTGGCCACTGCGTTAGACGAGGCATTCGATCAGATCGGCGCCATCCAACAAGCGGCCCGGCTGGACGGCGAGACGGGCCGACCGCTGTGGCCGATGATCATCATGCGTACCCCGAAGGGTTGGACCGGGCCCAAGGAGGTCGACGGCAAGAAGGTGGAGGGCACCTGGCGGTCGCATCAGGTGCCGCTGTCCGAGACGCAAACCAATCCCGACCACATGGCCGAACTCGAGGCGTGGCTGCGCAGCTATCGGCCCGAGGAGCTGTTCGACGAGCACGGAGTGCTCCGGCCGGAGTTGCGGGCGCTGGCGCCCACCGGAGCGCGCAGGATGAGCGCCAACCCGCATGCCAATGGCGGGCTGCTGCTGCGCGACCTCGACGTGCCCGACTTCACCGATTATGCCGTCGCCGTTGACAAACCGGCGAGCGCAACGGCAGAGGCCACCCGCGTGCTCGGCACGTTCCTTCGCGACGTGATCACCCGCAACCCGGACCGGTTCCGTTTGATGGGGCCCGACGAAACCGCATCGAACCGGCTCGCGGCGGTTTTCGAGTCGACCGACAAGGCGTGGCTGGCCGAGACCGAGCCCGACGACGAGAACCTCGGCCCGGAGGGCCGCGTGATGGAGGTGCTCTCCGAGCATCTGTGCCAGGGCTGGCTCGAGGGCTACCTGCTCACCGGCAGGCACGGACTGTTCAACTGCTACGAGGCATTCGTGCACATCGTCGACTCGATGCTCAACCAGCACGCCAAGTGGCTGACCCGCAACAGGGAGCTGCCGTGGCGGCGGCCGATCGCGTCGCTGAATTACCTTCTGACATCTCATGTTTGGCGCCAGGACCACAACGGGGCGTCGCATCAGGATCCCGGGTTCATCGACCATGTCGCCAACAAGCGGGCCGAAGTGGTGCGGGTCTACCTGCCGCCGGACGCCAACACGCTGCTGTCGGTGGCCGATCACTGCCTGCGCAGCCGGGACTACGTCAACGTGATCGTGGCGGGCAAGCAGCCGGCGTTGAGCTACCTGGACATGGACTCCGCGATCGCCCACTGCACCCGCGGTCTGGGCATCTGGGACTGGGCCAGCAATGCCACCGGTGAACCCGACGTGGTGATGGCGTGCGCTGGCGACATCCCGACGCTGGAGACGCTGGCCGCCGCCGACATCCTGCGGCGCGAACTGCCCGAGCTGGCGGTGCGCGTGATCAACGTCGTCGACATCATGCGGCTGCAGCCCGACACCGAGCACCCGCACGGGCTGTCGGATCACGAGTTCGACGCGCTGTTCACCACCGACAAGCCCGTGATCTTCGCCTATCACGGCTACCCATGGCTGATTCACCGGCTGACCTATCGCCGGGCCAATCATGCGCAGATGCATGTGCGTGGGTTCAAGGAGCGCGGCACCACCACCACGCCGTTCGACATGGTGATGCTCAACGACCTCGACCGCTTCCACCTGGTGCTGGACGTGATCGACCGGGTGGAGGGGTTGGCCAACCGGGCCGCGGTGCTGCGCCAGCGGATGCTCGACGCCCGCCTCGCCGCCCGCCGCTACACGCGCGAGCACGGCGAGGTCGACCCGGACATCTCGGGG
>JAJKIB010000577.1 GCA_021154745.1 Mycobacterium sp. | reverse complement strand
TTTTCGGTCACCGCGGCATCAACGTGCCGGTCATCGACCACGCCACCGGCCGCGTCGCGGTGACTGCGCAGAACCACGGTTTCGCACTAGAAGGAGAGCGCGGCGAGGTCTTTGATACTCCGTTCGGACCCGCAGAGGTCAGCCACACCTGCGCCAACGACGGCGTCGTCGAGGGCATCAAACTCGTTGATGGACGCGCCTTTTCGGTGCAATACCACCCGGAGGCCGCGGCAGGCCCGCACGACGCCGAGTATCTCTTCGACCAGTTCATCGACCTGATGGCAGGGGAGCGCTGATGTTTTCGCCCGCGAGCGTGCGTGTCTGCACGCCGACACGCCGCAATTTCTGTACAAACGCGCACGCTCGCGCTGGCAGTCAAACGGCCAGAAGTTCGACTGTGCATATTTGTTCGCCGCATCTTGGCGTCGCGCATGAAACCGCACACCCGCGGCGCGTTCATGCTGCGCACACTCGCCGGGCCGCGAGCGTGCACTTTTGTACGGATTTCCGCGGCGTGTCGTGTGCAAACACGCACGCTCGCGGGGGAGGGAAGCACTAGATGCCGCGTCGCAGCGACCTGCGCCATGTGCTGGTGATCGGCTCAGGGCCGATCGTCATCGGGCAGGCATGTGAGTTCGACTATTCGGGCACCCAGGCCTGTCGCGTGCTGCGCGCCGATGGTCTGCAGGTAAGCCTGGTCAACTCCAACCCGGCGACCATCATGACGGACCCCGAGTTCGCCGACCATACCTATGTCGAGCCGATCACGCCCGCGTTCGTTGAGCGCGTCATCGCCCAACAGGCCGAGCGCGGCAACAAGATTGACGCGCTGCTGGCGACGCTCGGTGGGCAGACCGCGCTCAACACCGCAGTCGCGCTCTACGAGAACGGAGTACTGGAGAAGTACGGGGTCGAGTTGATCGGCGCCGACTTCGAGGCCATCCAGCGCGGCGAGGACCGGCAGCGTTTCAAGGACATCGTCGCCAAGGTCGGCGGTGAATCCGCGCGCTCCCATGTGTGTTTCACCATGGACGAGGTTCGTGAGACGGTCGAGGAGCTCGGGCTGCCGGTCGTCGTCCGCCCGTCCTTCACCATGGGTGGCCTCGGCTCGGGCATGGCGTACTCCGCCGAAGACGTCGAACGGATGGCCGGCGACGGGCTGGCCGCCTCGCCCAGCGCCAACGTGTTGATCGAGGAATCCATCTTCGGCTGGAAGGAATTCGAGCTCGAGCTGATGCGCGACGGCCACGACAACGTGGTCGTGGTGTGTTCGATCGAGAACGTCGATCCGATGGGTGTGCACACCGGCGACTCGGTGACGGTGGCCCCCGCGATGACGCTGACCGACCGTGAATACCAGAAGATGCGCGACCTCGGCATCGCCATTCTGCGCGAGGTCGGCGTCGACACCGGCGGCTGCAACATCCAATTCGCGGTCAACCCGCAAGACGGTCGCCTCGTCGTCATCGAGATGAACCCGCGGGTGTCGCGCTCGTCGGCGCTGGCGTCGAAGGCCACCGGCTTCCCGATCGCCAAGATCGCCGCCAAGCTGGCCATCGGCTACACGCTCGACGAGATCCTCAACGACATCACCAAGGAGACCCCGGCGTGCTTCGAGCCGACGCTGGACTACGTCGTGGTCAAGGCACCCCGGTTCGCTTTCGAGAAGTTCCCCGGCGCGGACCCCACCCTGACCACCACGATGAAATCCGTCGGCGAGGCGATGTCGTTGGGCCGCAACTTCATCGAGGCGCTGGGCAAGGTGATGCGCTCCCTGGAGACCGGACGCGCCGGCTTCTGGACCGCCCCCGATCCGGCGGTCTCGCTTGACGATCTGCTGGAGGGCCTCAAGACGCCGACCGACGGACGGCTCTATGACATGGAGCTTGCATTGCGCCGTGGTGGCACCGTCGAGCAGGTGGCAGAAGCCTCCGGCGTCGACCCGTGGTTCGTCGAGCAGATCGCCGGACTGGTCACGCTGCGCTCGGAGCTCCTCGATGCGCCGGTCCTTGATGAGCACCTGTTGCGGCGCAGCAAGCACCACGGCCTGTCGGACCGCCAGATCGCCGCGCTGCGGCCGGAATTGGCTGGTGAAGTCGGCGTGCGTGCGCTGCGTGGACGGCTCGGCATCCACCCTGTCTTCAAGACCGTCGACACCTGCGCGGCCGAGTTCGAGGCCAAAACGCCCTACCACTACAGCAGCTACGAACTCGACCCCGCCGCCGAGACGGAGGTCGCCCCGCAGACCGAGAAGCCGAAGGTGCTCATTCTCGGCTCCGGACCCAACCGGATCGGGCAGGGCATCGAGTTCGACTACAGCTGCGTGCACGCGGCCACCACGCTGAGCGACGTCGGGTTCGAGACCGTGATGGTCAACTGCAATCCCGAGACCGTGTCCACCGACTACGACACCGCCGATCGGCTCTACTTCGAGCCGTTGACGTTCGAGGATGTACTGGAGGTGTACTACGCCGAATCCGCCTCTGGGAAGGGCGGTCCCGGCGTCGTCGGCGTCATCGTGCAGCTCGGCGGCCAGACGCCGCTCGGTTTGGCGGAACGGCTCGAGAAGGCGGGCGTGCCGATCGTCGGTACCAGCCCGAAGGCGATCGACCTCGCCGAAGACCGCGGTGCCTTCGGCGAAGTGCTGACCACTGCGGGTCTACCTGCTCCCAAGTTCGGCATGGCCACCAGCTTCGAGCAGGCCCGCCGGATCGCCGCGGAGATCGGCTATCCGGTACTGGT
Organism: Mycobacterium sp.; assembly: GCA_021154745.1. GTDB lineage: Bacteria > Actinomycetota > Actinomycetes > Mycobacteriales > Mycobacteriaceae > Mycobacterium. Next base: position 3,170 of record JAJKIB010000577.1, on the reverse strand, counting down.
GCGGCCGTCCTACGTGCTGGGCGGGCGCGGCATGGAAATCGTCTACGACGACGCCACCTTGGAGGGCTACATCACTCGAGCCACCGAGCTGTCGCCCGAGCATCCCGTGCTGGTCGACCGGTTCCTCGAGGACGCCATCGAGATCGACGTCGACGCACTCTGCGACGGCACCGAGGTGTACATCGGCGGAATCATGGAGCACATCGAGGAGGCGGGCATCCACTCCGGCGACTCGGCGTGTGCGTTGCCTCCGGTCACGTTGGGCCGTAGCGACATCGAGTCGGTGCGGCGCGCCACAGAGGCGATCGCCCACGGTATCGGGGTGGTCGGCCTGCTCAACGTGCAGTACGCGCTCAAGGACGACGTGCTCTACGTGTTGGAGGCCAATCCACGCGCCAGCCGCACCGTGCCGTTCGTGTCCAAGGCCACGGCGGTGCCGCTGGCCAAGGCCTGCGCGCGAATCATGCTGGGCACCAGCATCGCTGCGCTGCGCGACGAAGGTGTGCTGGCCAAGACCGGAGACGGCGCACTCGCCGCCCGCAACGCGCCCGTCGCCGTCAAGGAAGCCGTGCTGCCGTTCAACCGGTTCCGCAAGGCCGACGGTGCCCAGATCGACTCGCTGCTCGGACCGGAGATGAAATCGACCGGCGAGGTGATGGGCATCGACCACGACTTCGGCAGCGCATTCGCCAAAAGCCAGACGGCCGCCTATGGTTCGCTGCCCGCCGATGGCACCGTGTTCGTCTCGGTGGCCAACCGGGACAAACGTTCACTCGTGTTCCCGGTGAAGCGGCTGGCCGATTTGGGATTCCGCGTGCTGGCTACTGCGGGCACCGCGGAGATGTTGCGCCGCAACGGGATCCCGTGCGACGAGGTACGCAAGCACTTCGAGCCGCCGGGCGACGGCAGGCCCGCCTCCTCGGCGGTGGACCTCATCAAAGCCGGCGAGGTCGACATGGTGATCAACACCCCGTACGGCAACTCGGGTCCGCGCATCGACGGCTACGAAATCCGCTCGGCCGCAGTGGCGATGAACATTCCATGCGTGACCACGGTGCAGGGCGCCTCGGCGGCGGTGCAGGGCATCGAGGCCGGGATCCGCGGTGACATCGGCGTGCTGTCGCTGCAAGAACTGCACAGCGCGCTGGGTACGTAGGCATGGAAGGCTTCGGCCGACGGCTGGCCGATGCGGTGTCGCGGCGCGGGCCACTGTGCCCCGGCATCGACCCGCATAAGGAGCTTTTGCGCGCGTGGGGCCTGACGACCGACAGCGACGGGCTGGCCAAGTTCTGCGACGTGTGCGTCGACGCGTTCGCCGATTTCGCGGTGGTCAAGCCGCAGGTCGCGTTCTTCGAGGCGTTCGGCGCCAAGGGATTCGCCGTGCTGGAACGCACAATTGATGCCCTGCAGGCATCGGGTGTGCTGGTGCTGGCCGACGCGAAACGCGGCGACATCGGCTCCACGATGGCGGCATACGCCGACGCATGGGCCGGTGATTCACCGCTGGCCGCCGATGCGGTGACCGCCTCGCCATATCTTGGATTCGGTTCCCTGCAGCCCCTTCTCGACACCGCCAAGGCCCACGGTCGAGGGGTGTTCGTGCTGGCCGCCACCTCCAACCCGGAGGGCGCCGCCGTGCAGCGTGCCAAGACAGACGGGGGCACCGTCGCACAGTCGATCGTCGACGCCGCCGCCGCGGTCAATCGCGAGTCCGCGCCCGAGCCGGGATCGGTCGGTGTCGTCGTCGGCGCCACCCTGTCCGACCCGCCCGACCTCGGCGCCCTAGGGGGTCCGGTTCTGGTACCAGGCGTCGGCGCCCAGGGCGGACGGCCCGAAGCGCTCGGCGGCTTTGGCGGGGCTCACCCCGGCCAGCTGCTGCCCGCGGTGTCCCGCGAGGTGCTGCGCGCCGGACCCGATGTGGCCGCCGTGCGAGCCGCGGCGGAGCGGTTCCGCGATGCGGTGGCGTATCTGGCATGACCGCCTACGACGTCGCGGGCGCGATCTCGCTGTGGCTGCAGCGCGGCGGCGGCCGGTACTGGGTAACCACCTCTGTTGCAACGGGTTTCGTCGCCGCAACCGCCAACGCATGGGCGCCGCTCGTCGAGATCAAACGTTAGCCGGCTCGGCCACTCGCTTCGCCGCCACAACCATTATTGGCGGCAGTGCCAACTCGAGCACGAGTATCGCGACGTAGAAGGGATGCGGTGCGCCGTCGAGCAGGACTGCGAGCAGGCGCCCGATCCCACCGACGAAGAACACCGCGGCCAGCAGATTGACGTAGATGCATTTGGGTTGCACATCGCGTGCGCACCACAGCAGCGCGATCCCGTAACACATCAACAGACCCGCGAAGAACCGGTCCTCGCCGGCCATCGTCGGGTTCACCTGTACGGCGCCGATGACCGCTTCGGGGCCGATCGCCATGTGCGCGAGCGAAATGGCGATCACGATGACGCCGAACAGTGCGAGAAATGCTTGAAAAGCCTGTCGCATGGACCACTCCCGGGTGCGGCGGAACTGATCTACTACGCAATGTAGTTTCCAACGGGCGCTGCTGCCAAGCCCCGCCAATCCGTGAATCAACGGCAAGTTGGCCACAAAAGCAACATCTGACTCATAAGTCACATCAATGTCATTTGAATGCAAGTGTCGACCGGCCCCACTGGGTGCATTACCCGTCAACTGACCGTCCACGACACGCCCGACACGCCATGACCAGGCAGAATTTTATTTTTGGGGCTCGTCGCGAGGTTGGGTCCTGGGCCGGGTCAGACCGATCCCGTCGCGGGGAACGGTGTCGCTACACGCGAAAACCGTTGATATGCACGCGGTTCCGTCGAAATCAGACGAAAAACGGCAGCATCGGCGTCGTCCGGGGCCGCCGCGGGCTCACCGCGCGGGCGCACTACACGCTGGGCTTTTGACCCAATAACCAGGGGGTGGGGTTCGCTTTCGTCAGATTGCGTGGGTACGGTCGTCGTCGCTGGCTGGTTTACGGACCAGCCGAGACAAAACAAGTGATGGTGAGAGACGGAGGAACCCGTGGCCCTTCCCCAGTTGACCGACGAACAGCGCGCGGCAGCGTTGGAGAAGGCTGCTGCCGCACGTCGAGCACGTGCCGAACTCAAAGATCGGCTCAAGCGCGGCGGCACCAACCTCAAGCAGGTGCT
>JAJKIB010000576.1 GCA_021154745.1 Mycobacterium sp. | reverse complement strand
GGCATCACCTTTGACACCGGCGGCATCTCTATCAAGCCGGCGGCCAACATGCACCACATGACCTCCGACATGGGCGGTGCCGCCGCCGTCATCGCCACCGTCGTGCTGGCCGCCAAACAGCAGCTGCCCATCGACGTGATCGCGACCGTCCCGATGGCCGAGAACATGCCGTCGTCGACCGCCCAACGCCCCGGTGATGTGCTGACCCAGTACGGCGGCATCACCGTCGAGGTGCTCAACACCGACGCGGAGGGCCGGCTGATCCTGGCCGACGCGATCGTGCGCGCCTGCGAGGACAAGCCCGATTACCTGATCGAGACGTCGACGTTGACGGGCGCACAGACGGTGGCGCTCGGCGCGCGCACGCCCGGCGTGATGGGTAGCGACGAGTTCCGCGACCGCGTCGCCGGGATCTCCCAGGGCGTCGGCGAGAACGGCTGGCCGATGCCGCTGCCGGAGGAACTGAAGGACGACCTGAAGTCGACGGTGGCCGACCTGGCCAATGTCAGCGGCTCGCGCTATGCGGGCATGCTGGTCGCCGGCACCTACCTGCGCGAGTTCGTCGCCGACGGCGTGCAGTGGGCACACATCGACATCGCAGGCCCGGCGTACAACACCGGAGGGCCGTGGGGCTACACCGGCAAGGGCGGCACCGGCGTGCCGACCCGAACGATGTTCGCGGTGCTGGAAGATATCGCACAGAACGGTTGAGCTACATCACGCTCGCACGCGCAGAACTGCGCATCGCCTGCGGCAGCAGGTGGGCGACGCCGTAGACGAAATAGGCCTCGGGTGCCACGGGCCGGATCGGCTTGTTCTTCTTGACGGCCGACACGATCGCCTTGGCCACCTTGTCGGGGCCGTATCTGCGCGCGGCGAACATCTTCTCGAGCTGCGCGCGACGCTCCTCCACCTTGGCTTGTTTTCCGGCAGGTACGTCGAATCGGGTGGTGTGCACGATGTTCGTGTTGATCACACCGGGGCAGACCGTCGTGAGCCCGACTCCCGCTTGATCCAGTTCGGCACGCAGACAGTCGCCGAACATGAACACCGCCGCCTTGCTGGTGGAGTAGGCGTTCATCGACTGCTGTGGCGAATACGCGGCCATCGAGGACACGTTGACGATGTGCCCGCCGGTGCCGCGATCGACGAGTCGACGGCCAAATGATCTGCAGCAGTTGACAACTCCGCCGAAGTTGATGGCGAGGACGCGGTCGTATTCCTCGCGCGGGGTGTCGAGGAACAGCCCGGCCTGACCAACTCCTGCGTTGTTGACAACGATATCGGGCACGCCATGCTCGGAACTCACCCGCTCGGCGAACTGCTCGACGGCGTCCGCATCGGAGACGTCAAGGGTGTACGCGTGCGCGACCCCGCCGCGTGCGGTGATCTGCGCCGCGGTTTCTTTGACCGTCGCCTCGTCGATGTCGCTGATCACCACTTCGGCGCCCTCGCGGGCGAACGCCAGCGCGGTCGCGCGACCGATGCCGCTGCCCGCGCCGGTCACGGAAACCACTGTGTCGCCGAAGTATTCGCGCGGACGGCCGACCTGTGCGCGCAACAGTGCCCGGCTCGCCGGTTTGCCGTCAAGGTGCTCGACGAGTTCCCTGACGGATGATGCGAGGACCTGGGGGTGCGACATCGGTGACCAGTGACCGGCCCGAAGGTCGCGGCGCCATAACCGCGGGACCCATTGTTTGAGGTCGTCGTAGACGTGCGGCCGCACGAATTGGTCCTTGGTGTTCACGATCACCTGCACCGGAACATCGACGTAGTGGTCGGTCCTGGCCGACGCCACGCTGCGGAAGTAGTTGGCGCCATAGACCTTCAGGCTGTTTGCGGCATCCGTCTTGTAGGTGGGCGAATGGTGAAGCCGCTCCGGCGGTATGCCATCCCGCAGCACGAGCATGCGCCGCACACCTTCGGCGATGAAACCGCGCACTGCGAGCGGTCCGACGACGGGGATGGAGAAGAACCCCATGTAGGCGAAGGACAGGAACTGGCTCAACGCGCGCAGGAACTGTCGAGGACGGTACGGACGCTTGAGGCTGCCGACGATGTAGCGGTTGAGGTGGTCGCCACTGGGACCCGACACCGAGGTGAACGAGGCGACGTGGTCACTGGCGCCAGGACGAGACAGGTACTCCCACATTCCCGCCGATCCCCAGTCGTGTGCCAGCACGTGCACCGGCTCGCCCGGCGCCACCGCATCGATGACCGCGGCGAAGTCGTCGGCGTAACACGCCATTGTGTAGGCCGAAATTGGTTTTGGCACAGATGTTTTGCCGACGCCGCGGTTGTCGTAGCGGACGATGTGGAAGCTGTCGGCCAACAATGGGGCGACCCCGTCCCACACGACGTGGGAGTCGGGCCAGCCGTGCACCAACACCACGGTCGGGCCATCGCGATTGCCTTCTTCGTAGACGGCGATGCGCACCCCGCCACTGCTCTCGACGAACCGCTCGGTGATCTCGCCCATGGCACCTCCGCGCAATTAGTGGGACCGCTGGTACCGTATCAGCCCTCGAGCTCCTCACGAAGGGCGCGCTCACGCTCGATCCGCCTGCGCGCGTCGTAGTCCCGCATCCGCTGGGGATAACCGACTTTCTGCACGTCGTAGACGGGAATCTGGAGCCGTTCGCTCAGTCGCCGCGCGCCCGCGTCTCCCCCGGCCCTGCGGCGGGTCCACTCCCCGTCGGCGGCCACCAGGACGACCGTGACGTCGGTGACGGTGGTTCTCGGTTCGACGAAGGCCTCCACACCGGTGTGCGCGGCGACCCACTGCTGCATGTAGCGCAGGTCGACCGCGGGGTCGTTGCCGTCAGCACCCCACGCTTTACGACCACCGCGAAATCTGTCGAACAGTCCCACCTGGGCTCGGCTCCTTCTCTCTCACCTCTATCGATAGTGCCAGAGCCGCGAGGTCCCAGGTCTGCGGCGAACTGCGCCCAGCGACGTGACAGGATGGGAGCCGACATTCGACCCGGTACCACCTGACTGACCGTTCGAGAGAGCGAGGGAGTCGATACACATGGCCATCTCCGTTCAGATGCCCGCACTCGGTGAGAGCGTCACCGAGGGCACTGTCACCCGCTGGCTCAAGCAAGAGGGTGACACGGTGGAACAGGATGAGCCGCTACTGGAGGTCTCCACCGACAAGGTCGACACCGAGATCCCCTCGCCCGCTGCGGGTGTGCTGAAGAAGATCGTCGCTCAGGAAGACGACACCGTTGAGGTGGGCGGTGAGCTCGCGGTGATCGGCGACGCCAGCGAGGACGGCGAGGCGTCCGGCGGGCAGGCCCCAGCCGCCGAGGAAAAGCCCGCCCAAGAAGAAAAGCCCGCCGAAGAGCCCGCCGCACAGCCTGAACCGGGCGCCGAGAAAGAGGAACCGGCGCCGGAACCGGCCAAGCCGGCCGCGCAGTCCTCCGGGGGTGGCGAGGCCACCGCGGTGAAGATGCCGGAGTTGGGCGAGTCGGTCACCGAGGGCACCGTGACACGGTGGCTGAAGAACGTCGGCGACGCGGTCGAGGTCGACGAGCCGCTGGTCGAGGTGTCCACCGACAAGGTCGACACCGAGATTCCCTCGCCGGTGGCTGGCACACTGCTGTCCATCACCGCCGAGGAGGACGACACGGTCCCGGTCGGCGGCGAGCTGGGCAAGATCGGTGAAGCCGGCGCTGCCGCCGAAGAGCCCGAGCAGCCCAAGCCGGAGCCGAAACCCGAACCCACAGAGGCGAAGCCCGAACCCAAGCCGGAGCCCAAGCCCGAACCCAAGCCGGAGCCCAAGCCCGAGCCGAAAGCGGAGCCAGAGCCCGAGCCGGTGCAGGAAGCCAAGCCGGAGCCCAGACCCGAGCCTGCCGCGGAGGCACCCTCAGGCGATGCCGGTCCGTATGTCACCCCGCTGGTGCGAAAACTGGCCGCCGAGAACAACATTGACCTGGCGGCGGTGAAGGGCACCGGCGTCGGCGGACGGATCCGGAAGCAGGACGTGCTTGCCGCCGCGGACGCAAAGAAGGCCCCGGCCGCCCCGGCCGCGGAGGCAGCGCCTGCGGCCCCGGCCAAACCGGCGGCCGCCGCCCCGACGCCCGCACCTGCGCTGGCGCACCTGCGCGGGACCACCCAGAAGGCCAACCGGATCCGTCAGATCACCGCGAAGAAGACGCGCGAATCCCTGCAGGCCACAGCGCAATTGACGCAAACCCATGAGGTCGACATGACCAAGATCGTGGCGCTGCGGGCCAGGGCGAAGAACGGCTTTGCCGAACGCGAAGGCGTCAACCTGACGTATCTGCCGTTCATCGCCCGCGCGGTGATCGACGCGCTGAAGATCCACCCGAACGTCAACGCCAGCTACAACGAGGACACCAAGGAGATCACCTACTACGACGCCGAGCACCTCGGCTTCGCGGTCGACACCGATCAGGGCCTGCTGTCGCCGGTGATCCACAACGCCGGTGACCTGTCGCTCGGCGGGCTGGCACGGGCGATCGCCGATATCGCCGGGCGCGCCCGGTCGGGCAACCTGAAACCCGACGAGCTGTCGGGTGGGACGTTCACCATCACCAACATCGGCAGCCAGGGGGCACTCTTCGACACCCCGATCCTGGTGCCGCCGCAGGCGGCGATGCTGGGCACCGGCGCGATCGTCAAGCGCCCGCGGGTGGTCGTCGACGAGAACGGCAACGAGTCGATCGGCGTGCGTTCGGTGTGCTATCTGCCGCTGACCTACGACCACCGACTGATCGACGGCGCCGACGCCGGGCGCTTCCTGACCACCATCAAGCGCCGGCTCGAAGAGGGCGCGTTCGAGGCCGATCTTGGGCTGTAGACAGCCGTGACCAACGCCGTCGTCGCGATCGCGGGGTCCTCAGGTCTGATCGGCTCAGCGTTGGTCTACGCGTTGCGCGCCACCGACCGCAGGGTGGTGCGGATCGTGCGGCGGGCCCCGTCGAACGCGGACGAGGTGTTCTGGAACCCCGACACCGGTGACTTCGACTCGAGCGCGCTGGCCGGCGTCGACGCGGTGGTCAACATGTGTGGTGTCAACATCGGTGCGAAGCGGTGGTCGGGTGCGTTCAAACAAATCCTCCGCGACAGCCGCATCGGCCCGACCGAAGTGCTGTCGGCCGCGGTGGTCGAGGCCGGCGTTCCGACGCTGGTCAACGCCAGTGCGGTCGGCTACTACGGCGACACCGGTGGCCGCGCCACTGACGAAACCGCGCCTGCCGGTAGAGGTTTCATGGCCCAGCTTTGTCAGGACTGGGAGGCAGCCACCGAGTTCGCCGGGCACGACGGCACCCGGGTCGTGCTGGTGCGCACCGGGCTGGTGCTGGCGCCGTCCGGCGGAATGCTGGGACGGCTGAAGCCGCTGTTCTCCTTGGGGCTGGGTGCGCGATTGGGCAACGGGCGTCAGTACATGCCGTGGATCAGTCTGGAGGACGAGATCCGCGCGCTGTTGTTCGCGATCTCCCACGACGATGTGTCGGGTCCTGTCAACCTGACCGGGCCTGCGCCAGTGACCAACGCCGAGTTCACCGCCGCGCTCGGCCGCACCGTGAACCGGCCCACCCCGTTGGTCCTCCCGGGCTTTGCGCTGCGCACGCTGCTGGGCGAGTTCGCCGAGGAAGCCCTGCTCGGCGGTCAGCGCGCGATCCCGGCGGCGTTGGAGCGCGCGGGTTTTGCGTTCCACCACAACACCATCGGCGAGGCGCTCGCCTTCGCCACCGCGCCGAAAGACACATGACGAGTAACGTCAGAGCTATGGCGGCATCAATCCGCTCCGCGACTACGTCGGTCGACGTTCGTCGGCTCGGCACCGTCGACTATCTGGCGGCATGGCAGCTGCAGCGCGAGCTCGCCGACGCCCGGGTCGCAGGCGGTCCGGATACCCTGCTGCTGCTGGAGCATCCGTCGGTCTACACGGCAGGGCGCCGCACGCTGCCGGAAGAGCGCCCGCACGGCGACACCCCTGTCGTCGACACCGACCGCGGCGGCAAGATCACCTGGCACGGGCCGGGGCAGCTCGTCGGCTATCCGATCATCGGCCTCGCCGAACCGCTCGATGTGGTGAATTTCGTTCGGCGCCTTGAGGAATCGATGATCAAGGTGTGCGCGGGACTGGGACTGGAAACCGGACGCGTCGAGGGTCGCTCCGGGGTCTGGGTGCCTTCCGACGGCCGGCGGCCGGCACGCAAGATCGGCGCCATCGGCATCCGCGTGTCGCGCGCGACCACGCTGCACGGGTTCGCCCTCAACTGCGACTGCGACCTGGACGCTTTCTCCGCAATCGTGCCGTGCGGCATCTCCGACGCCGGCGTGACGTCGCTGACCGCCGAGCTGGGCCGCAGGGTTTCGGTGGACGACGTGCTGACACCGGTGGCCGAGGCCGTGTGTGACGCCCTCGACGGCCGCCTGGTAGTAGCGTTGACGTAGTGACAGTCACCCCGGAAGGCCGCAAACTCCTGCGTCTCGAGGTCCGCAATGCCGAGACGCCGATCGAGCGCAAGCCGCCGTGGATCAAGACCCGCGCCACGATGGGACCGGAGTACAAAGAGCTCAAGGCACTGGTCCGCCGCGAGGGTTTGCACACGGTCTGCGAGGAAGCCGGCTGCCCGAACATCTTCGAGTGCTGGGAAGACCGCGAGGCCACCTTCCTGATCGGCGGCGAGCAGTGCACCCGTCGCTGCGACTTCTGCCAGATCGACACCGGTAAACCCGCCGAGCTCGACCGCGATGAGCCGCGTCGGGTCGCGGAGAGCGTGCAGGCCATGGGGCTGCGCTACTCGACCGTCACGGGGGTGGCCCGCGACGATCTGCCCGACGGCGGCGCGTGGCTGTATGCCGAGACCGTGCGCGCCATCAAGACACTCAACCCCAACACCGGTGTGGAACTGCTGATACCGGATTTCAACGGCGAGCCGGCGCTGCTGGAGCAGGTCTTCAAGGTCCGCCCACAAGTGTTGGCGCACAACGTCGAAACCGTTCCGCGCATCTTCAAGAGGATCCGCCCAGCGTTCCGATATGACCGCAGCCTCGCGGTGCTCACCGCGGCCCGTGACTACGGACTTGTGACGAAGTCCAATCTGATCCTCGGCATGGGCGAGACACCCGACGAGGTCCGCACCGCGCTTCGCGATCTGTACGACGCAGGCTGCGACATCGTCACCATCACGCAGTACCTGCGGCCCTCGGTGCGGCATCACCCGGTCGAGCGGTGGGTCAATCCAGAGGAGTTCGTCGAGCACGAGCGGTACGCCGAAGGCCTCGGCTTCGCCGGAGTGCTGGCCGGCCCACTGGTTCGGTCCTCGTATCGAGCGGGCCGGCTCTACGCGCAGGCTGCGCAGCGCGCTTCCGTCCGGATTTCGGGCCACGAAGGCGCCGTATCCTGACGTAGTGACTTCTCTGACGGCTGCCGGCGACAGGTTCGACTGCAGCCGCAGACTATTCTCGGCTGAGCATCCGGTTGTCTCTCCGAAGCCGCCCGAAGGCCCAGTCCAGGCCCGAACAGAAGTCTATGGGTCAGTACCGACACAAACCCCGAGGGCGTAATGATGGCGAAATCCCGCAATCCCGCTGCCACGAAGGCCGCCAAGGCCGAGGCGAAGGCGACCCGCAAGGCGGCCTCCAAGCAGCGCCGCAGCCAGCTGTGGCAAGCGTTTCAGATCCAGCGCAAAGAGGACAAACGGCTCCTGCCGTACATGATCGGCGCATTTGTGTTGATCGTGGGCGCCTCCGCGGCATTCGGCATCGTCTCCGGCGGCTTCACCGGCTACATGATGATCCCGCTTGGCGTCGTGCTCGGTGCCCTGGTGGCCTTCATCATCTTCGGCCGCCGCGCGCAGAAGTCGGTGTACCGCAAGGCCGACGGGCAGACCGGGGCCGCGGCATGGGCGCTGGACAACCTGCGTGGCAAGTGGCGGGTCACCCCCGGCGTCGCCGCCACCGGCCACTTCGACGCGGTGCACCGGGTGATCGGCCGTCCGGGCGTGATCTTCGTCGGCGAAGGGTCGGCGACGCGCGTCAAACCGCTGCTGGCCCAGGAAAAGAAGCGCACCGCCCGGCTGATCGGCGACACCCCCATCTACGACGTCATGGTCGGCAATGGCGAGGGCGAGGTGCCGCTGGCCAAGCTCGAACGTCACCTGACCAAGCTGCCGGCGAACATCACGGTCAAGCAGATGGACGCGCTGGAGTCGCGGCTGGCCGCGCTGGGCACCAAGGTCGGCCCCGCCGCGATGCCCAAGGGCCCGCTGCCGGGGCAGGCCAAGATGCGCAACGTGCAGCGCACCGTCCGCAGGCGCTGACTGACTACCGCCGCACGACCGCGGTATTCGTCAGCTTGTCCTGCAGGCCTCGCATGTCGGCGTCGGTGATCAGCGGCGGGATGACGACCGCGATCAGCAACCCGCGCGCGACAGCGCGGCCGAATCCGACGTGCTGGCGGCCGTCGACGGGCACCACCATCAGCCCCAATGCGAGCTGGCCGGGAGTGAACCCGAACAGCCGCAGCGACACCGCGCCCAGCACGAACCAGACGATCAGGACGGCGGTGGACAGCGTGGCCAGCGACACCAGCCCGAATGTCATTGCAAGGGCCGACAGCCCGTAGGCGATCAACCAGTCGACGAACAGCGCGGCGAATCGCCTGCCCATCCGGGCAAGGGACCGGGACCCGGTTCGGGGCAAACCGAGCCGATGGCCCGGATAGTCATTTGGTGTCTGGTCCGGGCTGCCTGAGTCCGGTTCGGGACCCGAGAGCCAGGACCCGATTGCGCGGGCCATACTGTCAGGATAAGCGGGGCCGACCCGGCCTCCCCGGCCGCCGCCGCAGGCAGATTGCGTAACTTCAGCGCAACATGTGGTTGACGACCGTGCAACATCGTGTCCATAGCGTCAACCCGCGGGTTTACCAGAAATAAGGAGAGGACTCAGTGGCAGAAAAGACGGCCGACGACATCATCAAGCAGATCAAGGACGAAGACGTTGCCTACGTCGACATTCGGTTCTGCGATCTGCCCGGCATCGTCCAGCACTTCTCGGTCCCGGCGGCGTTTTTCGATCAGAGCGTGTTCGAGGACGGGCTGGCCTTTGACGGCTCGTCGGTTCGCGGCTTCCAGTCGATCCACGAGTCCGACATGATGCTGCTGCCCGATCCGGACACTGCCCGTATCGACCCGTTCCGCGCCGCCAAGACGCTGAACCTCAACTTCTTCGTGCACGACCCGTTCACCCGCGAGGCGTACTCCCGCGACCCGCGCAACGTCGCCCGCAAGGCGGAGAACTACCTGGCCAGCACCGGCATCGCCGACACCGCCTACTTCGGCGCCGAGGCCGAGTTCTACATCTTCGACTCGGTGTCGTTCGACTCGCAGATGAACGGCACCTTCTACGAGATCGACTCCGAGGCCGGCTGGTGGAACACGGGCGAGCCCGTCGAGGCTGACGGCAGCGCCAACCGCGGCTACAAGGTCCGCCCGAAGGGCGGATACTTCCCCGTTGCGCCGTACGACCACTTCGTCGACCTGCGCGATGCGATGTGCACCAACCTGCAGAACGCCGGCTTGGAGCTGGAGAAGGGGCACCACGAGGTCGGCACCGCCGGGCAGGCCGAGATCAACTACAAGTTCAACACCCTGCTGCACGCCGCCGACGACCTGCAGCTGTACAAGTACATCATCAAGAACACCGCGTGGCAGGCTGGCAAGACCGTGACATTCATGCCCAAGCCGCTGTTCGGCGACAACGGCTCCGGCATGCACTGCCATCAGTCACTGTGGAAGGACGGCAGCCCGCTGTTCCACGACGAGTCGGGCTACGCGGGCCTGTCGGACACCGCGCGCCACTACATCGGCGGTATCCTGCACCACGCCCCGTCGCTGCTGGCGTTCACCAACCCGACGGTGAACTCCTACAAGCGGCTGGTGCCGGGCTACGAGGCCCCGATCAACCTGGTGTACAGCCAACGCAACCGCTCGGCATGTGTGCGCATCCCGATCACGGGCAACAACCCGAAGGCCAAGCGGCTGGAGTTCCGTTGCCCGGACAGCTCGGGCAACCCGTACCTGGCGTTCTCGGCGATGATGATGGCCGGCATCGACGGCATCAAGAAGAAGATGGAGCCGCAGTCGCCGGTCGATAAGGACCTCTATGAGCTGCCGCCGGACGAGGCCGCCAGCATCCCGCAGGCGCCGACGTCGCTGTCGGCGGTGATCGACCGCCTGGAGGAGGACCACGAATACCTCACCGAGGGCGGGGTTTTCACCGAGGATCTGATCGAGACCTGGATCTCCTACAAGCGGGAGAACGAGATCCTTCCAGTGCAGATCCGGCCTCACCCCTACGAGGTCGCGCTGTACTTCGACGTGTAACCACACCTGAAGACAAACGCCGGGGCGGGATCGTGCCCCGGCGTTTGCTTTTGCAGGGGAACGATAGGGAAACGCCCGATTTCTCCCGACCGGTTCGGGCACAACGTCAACCCTTGGGGGAGGCGGTAACAACGCCGTGCAGCCGGTGCTCCCATGCCCCACCGGCCGCACGGCGTTCTCTCAACCCGATTCACAGCGGCGTCCCAGGAACCGTAGGGTCAACCGCATGACAACTCTGGACGCGCGCTTTGCAAGCTACTCCTCCCCTGCGTTGAGCATCTTCCGCATCGTGTTCGGTCTGCTGTTCGCGATGCACGGTTCGCAGAAGCTGTTCGACTGGCCTATCGCAGCACCCATGCCGATCGAGGTCGGCGCCTGGCCGGCCTGGTGGGCCGGACTAATCGAGCTGGTTTGCGGCCTGCTGATCGCGGTCGGATTGTTCACCCGCATCGCGGCTTTCATCGCAGCAGGCGAAATGGCGGTGGCGTACTTCTGGATGAGCTGGCCCCCGCTGGAAGGCGAACCCGCGAGCTTCTGGCCCATCGCGAACAAGGGTGAACCTGCGGTGATGTACTGCTTCGCCTTCCTTGCACTGGCCGCCTTGGGCGCCGGCGCCTGGTCCGTCGATGCCCGGCGACGACAGCCCGCCGCGGCGGCCACCACAGCGCCGCGCCGCGGTTTCGTCGGCCGATTCCGGCGTTAGGAACGGCGCTCCCATGCCTAGGACATTCCTCGCCATCGCGGCAGCGTTCGGACTGCTGGCCGCCATGATCGGACCGGCCGCCGGCACGTCGAGTGCCGAACCCGCTCGCCTCGTTGTGATCACCACCGGCGGCACCATCGCCACCAGCACCGACCCGAGCGGCGTGCGACGACCAACAGTCGGCGGCCAGGAGCTCGCTGCCGGGCTCAACGTGGATGTCGTCGACCTGATGAAGAAGGACAGCTCCCAATTGACGCCTGTCGACTGGGATGCCATCGGCTCCGCCGTGAAGTCTGCTGTCGCGGGCGGCGCCGACGGCGTAGTGATCACACACGGCACCGACACCATGGAGGAAACCGCGCTGTGGCTCGACCTGACCTACAACGGATCGGCACCGGTCGTATTGACCGGCGCTCAGCGCAGTTCGGATGCTCCCGACGCCGACGGGCCAACCAATCTGCGTGACGCGTTGACGGTGGCCGCCAGCCCGGCCGCCCGCGATCAGGGTGTGTTGATCACGTTCGCCGGCAACGTGTTTCCCGCGCTGGGCACCCGCAAGGTCGACACACAGAACCTCGCAGCATTCGGCGCGACGGCACCCATCGGCACGGTCGGCGGCGGAAACTTCACGGCGAACCACCAAGCGCCGCGGCCATTCATCGCCGACGTGTCCGCCGCGGGAGCGCCACGTGTCGACATCGTCGCGCTCTATCCCGGCGACGGTTCGAACGCCCTGGACGCCGCGGTCGCCGCGGGTGCGCGCGGCTTGGTGCTAGAGGCGCTGGGGTCGGGCAACGCGGGTGACGCTGTCGTCGATGCCGTGCGCCGACATGAGCAGGCGGGGGTGCAGGTCGCGGTCTCGACGCGCGTGCCGAACGGTCCCGTCATCGCCGAATACGGTCCCGGCGACGACATGGTGAAGGCCGGTGCGGTGATGGTGCCCAACGTACGGCCGAGCCAGGCGCGACTGCTGATGATGGCCGCGCTGGCAGGTGGTCAACCGGTCGCCGATGTGATTGACCGCTGGGGTTGATCAGCGAACACAATGACGCTTGCCAAATAACCGTTGCCCTAGTGGTCTAGCGCCAGGTCCTTGCGGAACTTGCGCATACCGTCGATCTTCTCGGCGAGCGTCGCCTCGGGTCCGGTGTAAAACATCCACGGCATCGTGATGATGCCGGTGATGCCGCTCGCCTCCGCACGCTCGTAGTGCTCCGGCTTGAACGCGTCGGTCAGCGGCGTCAGGATCGTGAAATCGTTCATCGACAATCCGCTTTCAGCACGAAGTTCGCGCAGCCGGTCAACGCGTTCGATGGCCCGGTCGGTGGTGATCAGGTCGCCGATCCACCCGTCGTTGCGCGCCGCGCGGCGCAACGCAATGTCGCTCAGGCCGCCGACATAGATTGGAATGTGCGGCGGCGTGGGCTCCATCTCCAGCCGCGGCGCCGAGTAGAACTCCCCCTCGAACTCCGTCCAGCCCGGCTGCCACAACGCCTTCATCAGCTCGAGCATCTCGTCGGTGCGCTTGCCGCGGCGGTCGAAGCGCTGACCCATCAG
>JAJKIB010000575.1 GCA_021154745.1 Mycobacterium sp. | reverse complement strand
GTCAAGAAAGCGGCAGCCAAGAAGACGGCGCGCAAGGCTCCGGCCAAGAAGGCAGCAGCCAAGAAGGCTCCGGCCCGCAAGGCCGCCGCCAAGAAGACCGCGGCGAAGAAGACCGCGCGCAAGGCTCCGGCCAAGCGCGGCCGTCGCTAAGTTCGACATCGGGCACGCCGTGGGTCAACGCGACCCGCGGCGTGCCTGCGTGTCGTGAGATCCGCTAGGCCGCTTCAGACTCCACGATCGACGCCGGACCCACGGTCGGAATCACCCGGTATTGCGGAAACCGGCGCGGTTCAGCAGTTGCCTGTACTCCACGGCCGTACGTTCCTTTCCGGTGCCCGCGACCAACATTTCCAAATCGAGCAGTTTGGACAGATGCTCGCGATCGTCGGCGGGTATCACCGTTTCGATCACCAACAGCTTGGTGTTGGCGGCCATGGCACTGCGTACATTGCGCAGAATCTCGAGCACTTTGGATTCATCCCAGTCGTGCACGATGTGTTTGAGCACATAGGCGTCGCCACCCGACGGCACGGATTCGAAAAAGGATCCACCGACTACCGCGGTGCGATCGGCTACACCTGCTGCGTCGAGCACCACGGGCGCTCCCGCGACGACGGACTCGGCGTCGAACAGAATTCCCCGCGCCCTAGGCGCTCTGCGCAGAATCGCCGCGAGCAGCCGGCCATGTCCGCCGCCGACATCCACGATGGTGCCGAAATCTGAGAAGTCGTACGCCGCAAGCACCGGCTCGATCTCCGTCTCCGATGCGCTGGTCATGCCCTCGTTGAACACGGCGGCGAATTCCGGCTGATCGTCCAACCACTCGAACATCGGCTTGCCGCGCAGCGCGTCGACGCTGGGCTGGCCCGTCTGCACCGAATACGGCAGGTGGCCCCAATGTTCCCAGTGGTTTGGATGTCCGAAGAACAACACGATGCCGCGCACGGAGGTAGGCGCTTCCGAGCGCAATGCATCGGCCATCGGTGTCAACCCGAACCTGCCGTCGCCATGCTGAGTGAAAATTCCGCGGCTCGCAAGCATCCGGAGCAGACGGTGAACCGCGTCCGGGTTGGCGTCGACCTCGTGTGCGATCTCCAGGGCACTGCGCGGACCGTCGCTCAGCACATCGGCAATGCCAAATTTGGCGGCTGTGTATATCGCCCGCGAAACCTACGCGCCGGTCATGAGATCGAGGACGGCCGCGGGCGCGGGCACCATTCGTTGTTCGGCACGGCGCAACCGGCGACGCACAGCATCGACCGCGCGCGCGACGCGAACGGGTGGCAGTCTAGCCGGTTTATCGGCGGGCATCGAGAACTCCTCTCGGACCGCCCGGGCGGATCGCGCGCCGGGGGTTACTTCTTGGCGGCCAGCGGGCTGCCGATGTGATCGGCGGCGATCAAGCGTCCGTCGGCGATCGACATCACCCACGTGCTGCCCTTGCGGTTACGCGACTTGTCGGGGCGCACCCCGTCGCGCTCGCACCACCACGTGATCAGATCGGGAATCACCTTGCCCTGTGTGCAGATGACGGGCGTGCCTCCTGTGGCGGCGATTTCGAGGATGCGATGCCGGGCAGCCTTGCGGCGCTCGGCATACGCCTCCTCGGTGAGCAGCGGCTCGTCGTGAATGGTGGTGCAAAGTTCCTCGGCCAGCGGCTCGAGCGTCTGATGGCAGCGCACTCGGTCGGCGGCGTAGAGCTCGTTTGCGCCGAAGGCGAGCAACACTCCCACGAGCGACTCGGCCTGAGCGCGGCCGCGCTTGTCCAATGGCCGCTTTCGGTCATCGCCTTTGTAGCGCGACTTGCTGCCCGCTGTCCCATGCCGCACGATCAACACTGTTTGGGTATTGATGGGTTGTTTGGCAAAGCGGCGCAACACTTTTCGGTCGTGTGGATATTCCAGCTGTTTCATCGCCTCGGCGACGGGCAGCCACTTGAGGTCGTCGACTTCAGCGTTCGGACTGAACTCGCCGTCGACTCTGCGCGCCGCCCAGTACCGCACCTTCTTGATGCCCTGCTCGACCGGATAACTGACGGCGGCGAGTCTCCTGCCGAGGTGCGACGAGTATCCCGTCTCCTCGTGGACCTCGCGCACGGCGGTGACGGGTTCGGTCTCTCCTGGGTCGACTTTGCCCTTCGGCAGCGACCAATCGTCGTAGCGGGGACGGTGGACGATCGCCACTTCTGGTGCGGCGGCGTCACCGTTGGTCCGCCACAGCACTGCGCCGGCAGCCAGAACGGCCTTACTCAGCGGGACCGCATCTAGCGGAAGCTCCTTCGGCACCTCAACTCCTGCAGGTCATCCGGGCCTGTCGGTGGCCGCAACGCCGCCCGTCACGGATGCCGATGACGTTCCATCAGCGACACCTGATGGTCGCGTACGGTCCATCCCTCCTGCGGCGACGCCGTCCAGTGTCCGTCGACGCCCAACTCCCAGCAGCGGGTCGCAGGGTCCATTGCGGAATCGAAGACGTCGTTCAGTTGAGCGGTCAGCCTTGGATCCTTGACTTGAGCCATCACTTCGACCCTTCGGTCGAGATTACGATGCATCATGTCGGCGCTGCCGATCCAGAACTCGTCGATGGCGCGGAAGTGAATAATCCGCGAGTGTTCGAGGAACCGGCCGAGAATCGACCGCACAACGATATTTTCGGAGTACCCCGGTGCGTGCGGCCGCAATGCACAGATGCCACGGACCACAACCTCGACGCGGACCCCGGCCTGCGAGGCCCGGTACAGCGCGTCGATCACTTGCTCATCCACCAAGGCGTTGGCCTTCAGCCGGATCCGGCCCTCTGCGCCTTCGCGGGTAGCCGCGATCTCGCGCGCGATTCCTTCGATGATTCCCTTGCGCACTCCGTACGGCGCGACCAAGAGATTGCGGTAGGACTCCTTGCGTGAATAGCCGGTCAGTGAGTTGAACAGGTCGGTGAGGTCGGCGCCGATATCGGGCGCCGCGGTCAACAAGCCGACATCTTCATACAGACGCGCGGTTTTCGGGTTGTAGTTGCCCGTGCCGATGTGGCAGTACCGCCGAATCGTCGAGCCTTCGCGGCGCACCACCAAACAGGTCTTGCAGTGCGTCTTCAACCCGATCAGCCCGTAGACAACGTGCACCCCGGCCTGTTCCAATGCGCGGGCCCACTTGATGTTGGCCTGTTCGTCGAAACGCGCCTTGATCTCGACGAGCGCGACGACCTGCTTGCCGGCCTCGGCGGCGTCGATGAGTGCGTTGACGATCGGTGAGTCGCCCGACGTGCGGTACAGCGTCTGTTTGATCGCCAGCACGTTCGGATCGGCTGCGGCCTGCTCGATGAATCGCTGCACGCTGGTGGAGAACGAATCGTATGGGTGATGGACGAGCACGTCGCCATCGCGCAACGTGGAGAAGATGCTCTTGGGTGTTTCGCGTTCACCGAACGCAGGTGGTGTCGCGGGCACGAACGGCGGATCTTTCAGCGCCGGGCGGTCGACACCGTAGATCTGCCACAGCGACGACAGATCAAGCAGCCCCGGCACTTCGATGACATCGCCGGGGTAGACGTCGAGTTCGCGCAACAGCAACTCGAGCATGCTTTCCGTCATGTCGTCGGACACCTCGAGACGCACCGGCGAGCCGAAGCGGCGCCGCGCCAGCTCGCGCTCCAGCGCCTGCAACAGGTCCTCGTCGCGGTCCTCTTCCACTTCGAAATCCGCGTTGCGGGTGATCCGGAACGCGTGATGCTCGACGATTTCCAGTCCGGGGAAGAGCACCGGCAGGAAGGCGGCGATCAGCTCCTCCATCGGCAGGAACCGCACCACGTCGGAAGTACCTGGGCGGGGCGCCAACTCGACGAAGCGATCGACGTTGTCGGGCACCTTGATTCGGGCGAAGTGCTGGCCGCCGTCGTCGGGATGCTTGACGGTGATCGCCAGGTTCAGGCTGAGCCCGCTGACGAACGGGAACGGATGCGCCGGATCGACCGCGAGCGGGGTCAGCACCGGGAATACCTGTTCGTGGAAGTAGGTCGACAGCCGCGCGCGCTCATCGTCGTCGAGCTCGCCCCATGTGACGATGACGATGCCCTCGTCGGCCAGCGCCGGCCGCACCGAGTCGAGGAAGACGTGCGCGTGCCTGTCGGCAATCTGCTGGGTGCGCTCATTGATGCGGCGCAGTTGTTCGCGCGGTGACAAGCCGTCGGCCGAGCGCACCGACAGACCCATCTCGTCGCGGCGCTTCAGGCCGGCGACGCGGACCATATAGAACTCGTCGAGGTTCGAGGCAAAGATCGCCAGGAACTTCGCTCGTTCGAGCAGCGGCAACGACGTGTCGGCGGCGAGGGCGAGCACCCGAGCGTTGAAATCCAGCCAGCTCAGCTCGCGGTTGAGGTACCGATCTTCGGGCAGTGGGTTTTCGACGGCTGGTGACGTCGCCGCGGGTGGCGCCTCCGGTGCCGCATCGATCAACTCCGCGCCGTCGGGTCGGATCTGGGCTTCGGCTTCCGTCATCTCTCCGATGATTCCTTATTGACCAGCCGCGCGGCTACCGCGGTGGGCCATACCGTCGCTTGCTGTTCACCTGGGGCGGCCGATGGCTTGCGTCGTTGCCACGCCGACGCCGAGGCGCCGGGCGACCAACAGGTCGTCGGGTGTGTCGATATCGCACCGCAGGCCGGGCCATGCGCCGGTCAGTTCGATGGCCCCCGAATGTCGATGGTGCTGGGCCGAATCAGGTCCGAAACGAGGATCGAGTCCAACGCCGAATGCAAACAACGCCGACGTTCCCGTGCCGTGCCGGTCGCCGACAAAGCTGCGTGGATAAGCTCGGGCGGCGGTGATCGCCTCGGCCAGCTCTTGGGGTTGTAGCGCTGGCAAATCACCTTGCAGCGCAACCACATTGGGAGTCTCTTCACGGATCGCGGTCTCGGCGGTGGCGATGGCGTTGTTCAGCGGATTGCGATGACCCTCCGGCGTCGGGTCGATCAGCACTCGTGCGCCCAACCGGCGGGTGGCGTCCGCGGCAACCTCATCCGGGGTGACCACGGTGACGGAGTGCAGTGCGGAGACGGCCGAGGCGGCGGTAATCGTGTCGATGAGCATCGCCAGCACCACGTTTTCCCGGGTGGCGGCCGAGAAAACCGGCGCCAGCCTGGTCTTGGCGGCGGTAAGCCGCTTCACGGCGATCACCAGCCCCACATCCGCGGCGTCGCCTGACCTGGTGCCGCTCATGAGCGCCATCCTGCCAGCACC
>JAJKIB010000574.1 GCA_021154745.1 Mycobacterium sp. | reverse complement strand
GGCTGGGTCTATCCCAGCGAGCGGCAAGGCGCGCCGCTGCGGGAGGCGGCGGTAGAGGGCAACGCGACGTTGCACGGCACCGGTATCGCGCCGGGCGGTATCAGCGAGAAATTCCCGTTGATGTTCTCGATCATGTCGACCGGCGTGACATTCGTTCGCGCCGAGGAATTTTCCGACCTGCGCACGTACGAGGCCCCGGATGTGGTCCGACACGTGATGGGTTTCGGCGAGGTCCCGGAGAAGGCTTTGTCCGGTCCGATGCAGAAGCTGCTCGACGGCGGCTTCATCCAGTCGGTCCGGATGTGCGTCGACAAGCTTGGTTTCAACGCCGACCCGAAGGTGCGGTCTTCGCAGGAGATCGCGGTGGCAACGGCGCCGATCGACTCTCCGATCGGAGTCATCGAGCCCGGACAGGTGGCAGGCCGGAAGTTCCACTGGGAGGCCCTCGTCGGCGACGACGTGGTGGTCCGCGTGACGGTGAACTGGTTGATGGGAGAGGAAAACCTTGACCCTGCATGGACATTCGGTCCTGAGGGGCAGCGCTACGAAATGGAGGTCCGCGGCAACCCGAACATCACGGTGAGCGTGAAGGGCTTTCAATCGGAAATCGGCGGGGAGGGTCCGGAGTACGGTGTCGTCGGCACGGCCGCGCATTGCGTGAATTCGATTCCCGCGGTGTGTGCCGCTGCGCCGGGCATCGCCACGTATCTGGACTTGCCGTTGATCAGTGGCAGGGCGGCACCGCCGCTCAGTTAGCCGATTTGTGTGCATTCACGAGCGCTGAGCGCAACAAAACGCACAGAAGTCGCATTACCGCGGCAGAATTCCGCCGTCCACCGTGACCACCTTGTTGGTCAGATATCCGTTGCGCAGCATGGCAATCGCCATGTCCGCCACCTCCGCGGGACGCCCTGGCCGTCCGACTGGAATGGGCATCGGCGGCGTGGCGGCGGTCTCAGGGTCGACGGGAAACATTCCGGTGTCGCCGATCAGCGCCGGAGCCAACGCATTGACGGTGACGCCGTTGGCGGCCACCCGCGGCGCTAGATGGTGCGTCAACCCGTGCAACCCCGCTTTGCTTGCGGCGTAATGGGCTCCGACGACGCCGCCGTTGAGCCCGGCGACCGACGAGATGAACAGCACCCGCCCGAAGCCCTTGTCCACCATGGCGGGCAGCACCTGCTGGGCGAGCAGGAACGGTGCGGTCAGATTCACGGCCAGTGTGGTGTTCCACGACTCGAGATCGATGTCCTGCCAATCCTTTACGTCCGCGGTGCCTGCGTTGGCCACGAGGATGTCAACACCGCCGAGTTCGGTATTGGCCTGCGCGACGAGTTCGGTGGGGGCGGTCGGGTCGGCCAGGTCCGCCGATGCGACGACGACGCGCCTGCCGAGTCCGCGGGCGTAGCCGGCGGCTTCCTCGGCGTCGTCGCCATGGCGCCCATAGGTCAAGAAGAGGTCGACGCCCTCGTCGGCGAGTGCGCGGGCGATGCCCTTGCCGATGCCACCGGACGCGCCCGTCAGCAGGGCCACCCTGCCGGTCAACGCCGTCACGGCTTGACCAGAATCCGGATCGGATTGCCCTCCTGGCGTTCCAGCGTCTCGATTCCGACCCTGACGTCTTCGAGGGAAACGATGTCGCTGATGGAGCGGGATAGATCCAGCCGCCCCAGGGACAACAGCGTGGCGAGTGTTTCGATGTCGACGTTCTGGTAACCGAGATGGCCCAGCACCGCGCCGAACGGCGTCGACACCGCATCGGCCAGGATGGCGGCCTGCTCCAGCGAGACGTTGTCGGGAACCCTGGTAAGGCCGACGGCCTGCGCGACGGTGTACTCGGCCCACCCACCGTCGTAGGCGAACGCCATCAACTGGATCCGCTGGCAGTTGGCGATGTCACCGCGCCGGCAGTTCGGGCATATCGTGCATGGCCGGCCGGCCGCGACGATCACCCGATCGCCTTCGTCCCAGCCGGTGACGCCGGGGCCGAGCGTGGCGATGGTGCCCGACGCCTCGTGGCCCTGGGTCACCACCGGCCGCTGCGGCGGGAAGGTGCCGTTGATCAGGCTGAGATCGGAATGGCAGATTCCGCAGCACGCCACCTTGACGAGCACTTCGCCGGGACCCGGCTCGGGTATCGGAATATCTTGCACCGCAATGGTTTTCGTGTCAGCGTAGAAACGCTCCGCCCGCATCGTCGATACCATTTCGCTCCCTTCGCGGCCACGCTACCATCGGAGAATGTGCCGCCTGTTCGGTCTGCACGCCGACAAGCATGTGGTGACAGCGACGTTCTGGCTGCTTGATGCGCCCGACAACCTCGTCGAGCAGAGCAGGCGGAACCCGGACGGCACGGGGCTGGGTGTGTTCGAAGCCGACGGTAAACCCGTCGTGTACAAAGAGCCGATCGCCGCCTGGCAGGATTGCGAATTCGCCACCGAAGCACACGAATTGACCGGGACGACGTTCATCGCGCACGTGCGGTACTCATCGGGTGCGGCTCTCGAACTGCGCAATACCCATCCGTTCCTTCACGACGGCCGCATCTTCGCCCACAACGGCGTCGTGACGGCTCTCGACATGCTCGACGCGCGGCTGACAGAGTTGGGCGTGGCCGACCTGGTGCACGGCGAGACCGATTCCGAACGGATCTTCGCGCTGATCACCGCGTGTGCTCGGCGCCATGACGGCGACGTGACCGCCGGCATTGTTGAAGCGGTCGGATGGCTGGCCGACACTGTGCCAATTTTCGCGGTCAACCTCTTGCTGAGTACGGCTGTCGACATGTGGGCGTTGCGCTATCCCGAGACCCACGAGCTGTACATGCTCGACCGCCGCGACGCCGAGGGCAAGCGGCTGCGAATGAACACTCGCCGTATCACGGCGCATTCGGAGCACCTGACGTCCGACGCGTCGGTGCTGTTCGCCAGCGAGCCGATGGACGACGACGACTGGCAGCTGCTTGAAGCCGGAGAGCTGGTGCACGTCGACGCCGACCTGCGAATCGATCGCCGAATCGCCTTCCCCGATCCGCCGAATCATCAACTGAGACACGAGGATCTGACGGCGACGGCAGCGGCGTCACAGCACGTCTCGGTGGCGTGAAGCTAGCCGCGGGTCGGCGCGCGGAGGGACGCGCCAACGGCGGTCAGATTCAACAGCAGAAGGATCACGACCGGCCAGATGGCCGTGGCCTGCTGGGCAATTCCGCCGAGGACCGCGCCGAGCAGAGCCGTTTCGACGGCGACCAACATCGCGCCGAATCCGAGCAGCGTCGCCCGGTGGTGTTCGGCGGCGTAGAGGTTCACCCACGATATTGCGGCGGTGAAGATGGCCTGGTTCGCCAAAGTCGCGAGCAAGATCACGATCCCGTGTACCCACACCTGCGACCACGTGTCGAGCGCCTGGGCCGAAATGCAGATCAGGGCCGCCGCGCTGCCGAGCAGCGCGCTGATCAGCAACATGGCTCGCACACCGAACCTGCTGCGGTAGACGATTCGCCACAGAAACGAACCGAAGATCAGGCCGACGCTGGTGGCGATGACCAGCACATGCAGACTGCCCGGTCGGTGGCCGTGCTGCTGTGCCGCGTGCAGGCTGTAAAACGTCGCGCCAAGACCGATGGGCACAAACAACAGCTGGGTTGCGACGTACCGGCGGAACCAGCGATGGGTTCGCGCGACCGTCAGGCCCTCCAGATAGGTATCACGTAATCGCCGTGGCGTCCGTGCGGAACGCGGATGGACGGGGCCGACGAAAACTGACGTAATTGCCGCGGCCGCCAGTACGAGGGCTCCCAGCCACAGCAGGTCCACATGGCAGGTGAACGGATTCCGCCCATCTATCAGGGGCAGGAGCATGAGCGTGCACGCAATGGCCAGCAGTGCGCCTGTGGCGCCCTGGGTCAGTAGCAGATCACCGCGTCGCACCTCCGTCAGCTTGCTCGACACGACTTCGGAAGAAGCGACCTTCGATATCCCGTTGGCAACCCCGATTGCCAATGACGTCGCCAGGAACATCCCGGCAATTCCGATACCGGACATAGCCACTATTGCGTTGCAAAGGATCAATGTCGCCATAGTCAACGACGTCGCCGAGACGACGAGATGTTTGTGGTGACGTGAACGTTCGAGAATGAATGGCGACATCGAGTTTCCGAAAATGGCGCCGAGGCTGTACGCGGGATAGAGCAGGCCTGCAGCCCAGAAGATTCCCTGCTCAGCAGCGATAAAGGGCAACACAACCGACACATTGGAGAGCTGCACGCCGGTCGTGTAGAAAGTGCCCTGCGTCAGCAGGATTCTGTACCGGCCTGCGTGTACGCCCACTTCATCTGTCGCAGCCATTTCGGTAATTCCAGAATCCACCATTTTCCGTTCATCCGCGGCGGAATACAAATTTGAGCTGTCGTGAAAGTGGCAACCACGCGTCAACGCCCTTCGGTGACCCTGGCACACTCGCTGTCGTGACGACGAAACGGGCGCTGGTCCTCGCGGGCGGCGGATTGGCGGGAATTGCGTGGGAGACCGGCGTTCTGCGGGGTATCGCCGACCAGTTGCCCGCCACCGCGCAAGCTCTGATCGACTCGGACGTACTGATCGGCACGTCGGCGGGCTCTGCAGTCGCCGCGCAACTGGGCAGCGGTCTGGGACTCGATGCGCTCTTCGACCGGCAGACCACCGGGTCGTCGGCCGAGATCAACCCTGACGTCGGCATCGACGACATCACGGAGCTGTTCGTCACGGCGATGATGACGCCCAACGTCACAACGGCCGACAAGCTTCAGAGGATCGGGGCCGTCGCGCTATCGACGCAGACCGTCACCGAAGCGGTGCGCCGCGACGTCATCGCCCAACGCCTGCCATCGCACGACTGGCCGGACCGCGTGCTGCGGATTTCCGCGATCGACACCGCCACCGGCGAATTGATCACGCTCGACAGGAACTCGGGCGTCGGCCTGGTCGACGCGGTCGCCGCCAGCTGCGCGGTGCCGGGCGTCTGGCCGCCGGTGACGATCGGCGATCGCCGCTACATGGACGGCGGGGTGGGCAGCAGCGTCAACATGGCCCTGGCTGGTGACTGCGACCTCGCGGTGGTGCTGGTGCCGTCGGGCCGATCGGCACCGTCACCGTTCGGCGGCGGCGCCGCCGAGGAGGTCGAGGCGTTCGACGGGTCGACATTCTCGGTGTTCGCCGACGACGAGTCGCTCGCCGCGTTCGGCCGCAACCCACTCGATCCTGCGTGCCGAAAGCCCTCCGCACTTGCCGGTCGTGAGCAGGGCCAGCGGGTCGCCGAGGCGGTCGCCGAATTCCTCGGCGTTTGAATCAGCTTTCCGCCGTTGGCTTTTCGAGTTCATCGAGCACGGTAGCGGCCAGCTCGCGGCCGATGTCGATGACCTCTGCCGCGCGGTAGAACTCGAGGCTGCGGCAGGCGGTGCGCGGCACCTCGACCAACACGTCGGGGGGATAGGCCGCCAAGGTGTGGCGGGCCAGCGCGGCCTGCGCGATGTCGATCGTGCGGTTCATCACCTCGAAGCTGCCCAGCTTCGGCACCGCCTCGTCTTTCGACACTTCGACGAGTTCTTCGGCGCTGCCTGTCTCGCCCGGAGGTGCGAGGGAGCGGTTCGTGTCGAACAACGCGGTGGTGCTGCGCCACATCCGGCTCAACCATTCCGTCGTCGCCCTTGGCTCGGTCTCGGTCGGCTCGTAGCGGCCGCCTGCCTCGCTGCCCGCGAGGCTGACCGCGATGGTGAGGTCCGCGTTGACCGCGGCGATCGGCGCCATCGGCAACGGGTCGAGGATGCCGCCGTCGGCGAGCAGGCGCCCGTCGAACACGTGCGGTGTGATCACGCCGGGGATCGCGATCGACGCCCGGATCGCCGCGTCGACCGGACCACGTTGCAGCCAAACGGATTTACCCGAGAGCAGGTCGGTGGACACAGCGGTGTAGGGGATCGGCAGTTCTTCGATCGTCACCTCACCGAGAATGTCGCGGACCGCATCCAGGATCTTTTCTGCCCGCAGCACCCCGGCAGCGGCGATGGACGGGTCCAGCAACCGCAGCACCGCGCGCTGTGTCAAGGATTTGGCCCACTCCGCGAATTCGTCGAGCCTGCCCGCCGCCTGCAGACCACCGACGAGCGCGCCCATCGACGACCCGGCGATCCCGACGATGTCGTAGCCGCGGTGGCGTAGTTCGTCGATCACGCCGATGTGGGCGTATCCGCGGGCGCCGCCGCTGCCGAGCGCCAGCGCGACACGGTTCCCAGCCATACCGCCATTTTGCGCCAGGCCGGCTTACTCGCAGCGAGATTTTAAGTGCCGCGCTACTCGCACTCGCCGTTGCCGGCGGCGGTGACCGCCATGATGACGCCCGCCTGCTGGGCCGGTGTCAGATTGGCCCACGGCGTGTTGAAGTTCCCGGGGCCGGTGAAATCGGGTGCCTGCACCATCTTCAGGTACGGCTCGACAAGCGTCTGCGGGTCGGCCTGCTGGCCATCCATCCACACCTTGGCCGCATGGCACGCCTGCCCGTACTGCGATTCCGTGGCGTCGGCCGGCACGTCGACCTTGGTGGTGACGCCGCCGGGGGACACACCGACCGCGCCGGGCTGGGCCGGTTCGGCGGGCAGGGGCGGCAGTTCACTGGTGGAGGTTGTCGGCGGCGGGGTCGACTTTTGCTCGTTCGACGAACAGCCAGCGACCGTGAGCGCCAGCAGTGCGGTACACAGTGCGACCTGCTCGGGGAACCTTCGCATGCTGACCAATCTATGCAACAGTCGGCCCCGGTTAGGGGCCGCCGCGTCGACGGCCTGTCAGCGAATGCCATCGGACGGTGGCACGATGCGCTTTCCCACGTCTTATGCCACACTGGCGGCCGTGATGGAGAGCACCGGATTCCGGGAGTGTTGTCGGGCCTAACGCCGACGCCCTGATCCCGTCCCCGTCACTTCTGGAGTTCCACCATGGTTTCCGCACAGCCCGCTGTGTTGCCGTCTGCCGTCCCCGCCGTGTCCGCACCGACCCGCCTGCGGCTGCCGGATCTACTGCAAGCCACCGACCGCTACGCCGACGATGTGCTGTCCGGCCGCTATGACCGCCTGCTGTCGGCGGACGGACCGCCGACAGACGACCGGTGGTTCGCGCGCCTGCACGGTGACGACGAACTCGACGTTTGGCTGATCAGCTGGGTGCCGGATCGCTCGACCGAACTGCATGACCACGGCGGCTCGCTGGGTGCGTTGACCGTCGTATCCGGCGCGCTGCGGGAAACGCGCTGGGACGGAGAAGCGTTGCGGCGGCGACGCCTTCGGGCCGGCGATCAGGCCGGTTTCCCGCTGGGCTGGGTGCATGACGTCGTATGGACGCCAGAATGCGATTTGTCGGCTCCCCTTACTCCGACGATGAGCGTGCACGCCTATTCGCCGCCGTTGACGGCCATGTCGTACTACGAGGTGACCGAGCGAAAGACCTTGCGCCGCAAGCGCACCGAACTCACTGATGTACCGGAGGGGCGGTAATGAGTCGAATCGACCGGGTACTCGAGGAAGCGCGTTCACGGCTGCGCAGGCTGTCGGCGCGCGACGTACCCGGAGCACTCGACCGCGGTGCCGTTTTGGTCGACATCCGCCCGCAGGCCCAGCGCGATCGCGAGGGCGGCGTGCCCGCCGCGCTGGTGATCGAGCGCAATGTGCTCGAGTGGCGTTGCGATCCGACCAGCGATGCACGGCTGCCGCAGGCAGTCGGCGATGGCGTGGAATGGGTGGTGTTGTGCTCGGAGGGCTATACCTCCAGCTTGGCCGCCGCGTCGCTGCTCGACCTCGGGCTGCACCGCGCCACCGACGTCGTCGGCGGATATCACGCGTTGAAGGCCGAAGGGATTCTGGTTTAGGCGTTTTCGTCGTTGGACAAGAGCGGTCGCAGCTTTTGGGTTTTCTCCGGCGTCCAGCCCGGCGGCTGCAGGATGGCGGCCCAGGCGTTGGCGACGTCTTTGACGTAGACGTGGCCGTGTCCGTCGGGCACGTCGACTGCGACCGCCATGTCGGCGGACACCTGAAGGAACGTCACGATAGGTATCCATTCCATCCGCGGTGACACGTCGTAGCCACGGGGCTCGCGCAGCCAATCCGGTTTGGCGAAAAGAAGATCGACGTTCCACCACGCGATCGGGTCTGACGCGTGCTGCAGATACACCGCCCGCGGATGGCCCCACGGATCGGCGGGTCGGCCGAGGTTGTCGGCGCGGGCGGAGAAGCGGACGTTGTCGCCCATGTCGTAGATCGGCAGCCACATCGGGGAGCCCTCGTCGCGGTTGCGGGTGAGCTCTTCCCAGATCGTGTTGTTGAACGTCGGCCCGGAGAACAGCGCACCGTCGGTGCGGGCGACGAGGTTGTTGAGGGCAAGGAACGGCGCCTCACCGCCGAAGGAGCCCAGGCTTTCGCCGAACACGACGAGTTTGGGGCGTTGTGCCTCGGGCATGTCGCGGATCATCGCGTCGACGGCCTCGAAAAGCGCCTGCCCCGCCTGGCGTGCGTTCTCCTTGTCCACCAGGAACGACAGCCAACTGGGCAGGAAGGAGTACTGCATGCTCACGATCGCGGTGTTGCCGTTGTACATGTACTCCAGCGCGGAGGCCTCGGCTTCGTTGATCCATCCGGTGCCGGTGGTGGTGGCGACCGCGACGACTTCGCGGTTCAGCCCACCGGTGCGGCGCAACTCCTGGGCGGCCAGTGCGGCGGTCGCCTTGATGCCGGGGGCGGAATGCAGGCCGGCATATGCTCGGATCGGCTCAATTGCTTGCTTGCCGTTGAACTTGGTGAGCTCCTCGACCGTCGGACCAGCCGATACGAAGACCCGGCCCTGGTGGCCGAGGGACTCCCAGCTGTCCAGCGATTCCGGGCCGCCCGACCGCAGCGTCGACATCGGCGCAGGGAAGTCGGGATCGGTCTCATCGTTCACCGCCGAGAACGTTTTGTTGATAGTGCTCATCGCGAACCGGGCCACGACGCCGTTGAGCAGGGCGATGGTCAACGCAATGAGCAGTCCGACGACGATGACAGCCGAAACCCGCGGCGGTGCAAAGCGATCCAGCTTGCGCACGAGGAACCGCACCAATTTGCCAATCAGCTGGCCGATTTCGACGAAGACGAACAGCACGACGATCGACAGGATCGCGGCCAGCGGGTGGTCCCAGAATCCAAGCCGAGGCACGCCCATCAGGTCGCGGACGTCATCCTGCCAGACGTGAAACCAGACGATCATCAGGATCTGGCCGATGATGCCTATGACCAGCAGCGCAATCCACGCCGTCCGCGGAGCGGGCGGGCTGGTGTCCTTCGATCGCATGTAGCGAACCAACCACACGGCGAACACGCCGATGGCGTATCCCGTCGCACCGGCCGCTCCGCTGACGATGCCCTGGAAGAGCGGTCCGCGCGGCAGCAGCGAGGGCGTCATGGAGAACCACAGGAACACCAGACCGACCGCGGTGCCGGTGAAGGTGTAGTGGCGAAGCCACCACGGCCGCTTGGCCGTTTCCACGCGCGGTGGTGCTTGTTCGGTCGCCTCCGCCGCAGTGTCGGTCACATCGGCAGATTATCGGTGCGTGAAGTTCGGGGGGCGCTTCTCGGTGAACGCGTTCATGCCTTCGGTTTGGTCGTCGGTCGCGAACGCCGAGTGGAACAGCCTGCGTTCGTAGAGGAGTCCCTCGGCCAGCGTGGTTTCGAAGGCGCGGTTGACGGCCTCCTTGGCCATCCGCGACGCCGACAGTGACATGCCGGCGATGGTCTTGGCGACGGCGTTGGCCTCCTCGAGCAGTTTGTCGGCGGGCAAGACGCGCGACACCAGTCCCGCGCGGTCCGCTTCTTCGGCGTCCATGTTGCGGCCGGTCAGGATCAGGTCCATCGCCTTGGCCTTGCCGATGGCGCGGGTCAGCCGCTGGGAGCCGCCCATACCCGGCAGCACGCCGAGCTTGATCTCGGGCTGGCCGAATTTCGCGGTGTCGGCGGCGATGAGCAGATCGCACATCATCGCCAGCTCACAGCCGCCGCCGAGCGCATATCCCGCGACCGCCGCGATCGTCGGTGTGCGGGTGGCGGCGAACTTTGACCACTGCGCGAAGTAGTCGGCGGCGAACACGTCGGCGAACGACAGGTCCGCCATCTCCTTGATGTCCGCGCCCGCAGCGAAGGCCTTCTCGTTGCCGGTGATGACGATCGCCCCGATGCCCCTGTCGTTATCGAATTCGGCTGCGGCCGTGGTGACTTCGTTCATCATCTGGCTGTTGAGCGCGTTCAGTGCCTTCGGCCGGTTCAATGTGATGGTGCCGACGCGCTCGTCGCGGGTGACCACAATGGTGGAGAAGCTGGTCTCGTAGCTCATGAGAACTCCAGTTCGCGGTCGGCCGGCGCGAAGTAGGCCTCGACGTCGGCGGTGGTGACGGCCGCCAGCGACGCAGGCGACCATTTCGGCTTGCGGTCTTTGTCGATGACCTGGGCGCGGATGCCCTCGACGAGGTCGTGGCCGCGCAACGCTCCGCATGACGTCCGATACTCCTGGCGCAGCACGTCTTCCAGTGTGTCGAGCTTGACGGCGCGGCGGAGGACTTCCAGCGCCACGGACACCGAAATGGGGGAGCGGCTGGCGATCAGGTTGGCGGCGTCGTTGGCGGGACCCGCGTCGTGTCCGCGCAGCGCCGCGACGATGTCCTCGACAGTGTCGCCGGCGTAGCAGTGGTCGATCCAGTCGCGTTGTGCCAGTAGCTGACTCGGCGGGGGCTCTTTCGCATACGCGGCCAGGGCGGCGTCGATGCCGTCGGCGACGATCGCGTCTTTGAATGCATGCAGTTCGTCGTGGGGCACGAAATGGTCGGCAAAGCCGAGCGTGATCGCGTCGGCGCCGTCGAACTGGGCGCCCGTCAGCGCAGCGTGATAACCGAGGAATCCGGGCGCGCGGGACAAGATCAAGGTGCCACCGACGTCCGGGATGAAGCCGATACCCACTTCGGGCATCGCCATTTTGGTGGTTTCGGTGACGACGCGGACGCTCCCGTGAGCGCTGACCCCGACACCGCCGCCCATCACGATGCCGTTCATCAGCGCGACATACGGCTTGCTGAAGCGGCCGATCTGCGCGTTGAGCAGATACTCGTCGTACCAGAACTGTCGCGCCTCGGATCCGTCGGCGCGTGCGCTGTGATAGATCACCACGATGTCGCCGCCGGCGCAGAGTCCACGATCGCCGGCGCCGGACAGCACCACCGCGCGGACGGCGTCGTCGTGCTCCCAGTCGGTGAGCACCTTGGACATCGCGGTGACCATGGGGTGGGTCAGGGAATTGATGGCCTTCGGACGGTTGAGGGTGATCAGGCCGACGCCGTTCTCGACAGTTACTAGGACATCCTCGTTTTCCGCCACGCTTATGCAATGTAGATCGTTGACCGGAGAAGGGCAGCGCCGGGTAGGGTTTTCTGTGAATGAGCTGGGAGGCTTCCCCGGGAACCAACACCAGGTCGTCGAACGTTGAGAGTGTGTTCGCAACTTGTCGAACCACAGCACAGGAGAGGAACCGACGGTGCGGGAGACCAGCAATCCGGTATTTCGATCCCTGCCTAAGACGCAGGGCGGTTATGCGCAATTCGGTACCGGAGCGGCCGGCTACGGTGCGCAGGCGGTACAGGCCGACCCCTATGTGACGCAGTACCCCGAACAGCGACAGACCGGGGTTTCCCGGCCGCTGACCATCGACGATGTCGTCACCAAGACCGGCATCACGCTGGCCGTGCTGACGGCGGTGTCGGTGGTGTCCTACTTCTTGGTGGCGCAGAACCCGAATCTGGCCGGACCGCTGGCTATGGTCGGCATGTTCGGCGGGCTTGGCCTGATCCTCGTCGCGATCTTCGGCCGCAAGCAGGACAACCCGGCGATCGTGCTGAGCTACGCCGCGCTCGAGGGTCTGGTGCTCGGCTCGATTTCGTTCATCGTCGCCAACTTCGCGGTCCAGGGCATTAGTGCCGGAGCGCTGATCAGCCAGGCGGTCGTCGGAACCTTCGGTGTGTTCTTCGGGATGCTCGTCGTCTACAAGACGGGAGCCATCCGGGTGACGCCGAAGTTCACCCGCTGGATCGTTGGCGCGCTGTTCGGCGCGGTCGTGCTGATGCTCGTCAACCTGGTGGTGGGGCTGTTCACACACAGCGCCGGGCCGCTGCGCGACGGTGGCCCGCTGGCGATTCTCTTCTCGCTGGTGATGATCGGCATCGCGGCGTTCAGCTTCCTGATCGACTTCGATCAGGCCGACCAGTTGATCCGCGCCGGTGCTCCGGAGAAGGCCGCATGGGGCGTCGCCCTCGGCCTGACCGTGACGCTGGTCTGGCTGTACCTCGAGATCCTGCGGCTGCTGAGTTACTTCAACAGCGACTAGCAGCCCGACGAG
>JAJKIB010000573.1 GCA_021154745.1 Mycobacterium sp. | reverse complement strand
TCGTCACGGCCAGGATCTCCGGCTTCAGCCTGGTGCCCTCGCACTCCGGGCACGGCACGTCGCGCATGAAGCCCTCGTAGCGCTCCTTCATCTGCTCGGAGTCCGTCTGTTCCATCTTGCGCTGCAGGAAGGCCATCACGCCTTCGAAATCGGCGTAGTACGAACGGGTTCGGCCGTAGCGGTTGCGGTACCGCACGTGCACCTGCTCGTCGCAGCCCTCGAGAATCGCCTTGCGCGCCTTGGCCGGAAGCTTCTTCCACGGGGTGTCGACGTCGAAGCCGAGCTGATCACCGAGGCCGGACAGCATCCGGGTGAAGTACTCGGCCGTCTGGCCCATCGACCACGGCGCGATCGCCCCCTCGGCCAGTGTCAGATCGGGATCGGGGACGACGAGATCGGGGTCGACCTCTTTCTTGATGCCCAGCCCGGTGCATTCCGGGCAGGCGCCGTAGGGCGAGTTGAACGAGAACGACCGCGGCTCCAGGTCGTCGACGGCCAGCGGGTGGCCGTTCGGGCAGGCCAGCTTCTCCGAGAAGCGCTGCTCACGGTGCGGGTGGTCGTCCTCACGGTCGACGAACTCCAGCACCACGATCCCGTCGGCCAACTTCAGCGCCGTCTCCACCGAATCCGTCAACCGCTGCTTGGCACTGGCCTTCACAGTGAGGCGGTCGACGACCACCTCGATGTCGTGTTTCTCCTGCTTCTTCAGTGTGGGCGGGTCGGTCAGCGAATGCACGACACCGTCCACCCGGACACGGCTGTAGCCCTGCGAGTTCAGCTTGTCGAACAGATCGACGAACTCACCCTTGCGGGTACGCACGACCGGCGCGAGCACCTGGAACCGCAGGCCCTCATCCATGGCGAGGACCTGGTCGACGATCTGCTGGGGCGTCTGCCGGGCGATCCGCTCGCCACACACCGGGCAGTGCGGTGTGCCGGCCCTCGCGTACAGGAGACGCAGGTAGTCATAGACCTCGGTGATGGTGCCGACGGTCGAGCGCGGGTTGCGGTTCGTCGACTTCTGGTCGATGGACACCGCAGGTGACAGCCCCTCGATGAAGTCGACGTCGGGCTTGTCCATCTGGCCGAGGAACTGCCGCGCATACGCCGACAGCGACTCGACGTAGCGGCGCTGGCCCTCGGCGAAGATCGTGTCGAATGCCAGCGATGACTTGCCCGAACCGGATAAACCGGTAAACACGATGAGCGCCTCGCGCGGCAAGTCAAGGTCGATGCTTCGCAGGTTGTGCTCACGCGCACCCTTGATGATCAGGCGGTCAGCCAACTGTGTCCTTCCTCAAGCTCCCTGCTCTTCGCGCAAGCGCTCATCGCGTTCGCTCCCGCAGCACAGAGTTCATGCCCATGCTATGTCCACCCACCGACAACTTCGCGGGCGCTGCAGACCGACTTGTAACGTGAGCACCATGACCGTCGTCGACGACAACTACACGGGCCACGTCGAACCTCGCACCGCCGCGCGGCGCACCCTGCCTGGCGCGTCAATCGTCAAGGTGTCGGTGGGCCCGATGGACAACAACGCCTACCTGATCACATGTTCCCAAACAGGCGAAACGCTACTCATCGACGCCGCCAACGACGCCCCGATCCTGCTCGAGCTCATCAAGCGGTACGCCCCGACGCTGTCGCTCATCGTCACCAGCCACCAGCACCAGGACCACTGGCTGGCGCTGGAGGCGGTCGCCAAGGAAACCGGAGTGCAGACGGCGGCGCACCCGCTCGACTCGGAACCGCTGCCGGTGAAACCGGAACGCGGGCTGGCCCACGGCGACACCGTCAAGATCGGCGAGCTGTCCTTCGACGTCATCCATCTGCAGGGCCACACCCCGGGATCCGTCGCGCTGGCCCTGGATGGCGCCGACCAGGCGACTCACCTGTTCACCGGCGATTGCCTGTTCCCCGGCGGAGTAGGCAAGACGTGGAAAGCGGGCGACTTCGAGCAGTTGCTCGGCCAGGTGACCACCCGGGTGTTCGACGTCTACGGGGATTCGACGGTCGTGTACCCGGGACACGGAGACGACACCACGCTCGGGGCGGAACGCCCGCATCTTGAAGAGTGGAAACAGCGCGGTTGGTGAGTCGGCGGCTGGTGAGGAGAGGAAAAAAATGAACACCGAACAGTTCGAGAAGGCCAAAAGCGGCTCGGGATTCATTGCGGCACTTGACCAAAGCGGCGGCAGCACCCCGAAGGCGCTGAAGCTGTACGGCATCGGTGAGGACGCCTACTCCGGCGACGAGGAGATGTTCGACCTGGTGCACGAGATGCGCACTCGCATCATCACCAGCCCGGCCTTCGACGGCGATCGCGTCATGGGCGCCATCCTGTTCGAGATGACGATGGACCGCCAGATCGAGGGGCGCCCGAGCGCCGACTACCTGTGGAACGTCAAGCGGGTGGTGCCGTTCCTCAAGATCGACAAGGGACTCGCCGACGAGCGGGACGGCGCACAGACGATGAAGCCGATGCCCGGCCTGGACGACCTGCTGGACCGGGCGGTAGCCAACGGCGTCTTCGGCACCAAAGAGCGGTCTGTCATCAAGCTGCCAGGTGCCGGCCTGGACGCGGTGGTGGCGCAGCAGTTCGAGGTGGCTCAGCAAGTCCTCGTGAAGGGCCTCGTGCCGATCATCGAGCCTGAGGTCGACATCAAAAGCCCAAGCAAGGCAGAGGCCGAAGACCAGCTCAACGCGGCCTTGCTCGACGGCGTCAACAAGCTCGACGACGACCAGGTCGTCATGCTCAAGCTGACGCTGCCGGACACCGACAATCTGTACAAGCAGCTCGTCGAGCACCCACGGGTGCTACGCGTCGTGGCGTTGTCGGGCGGTTACAGCCGGGATGAGGCGTGCCAAAAACTGGCCCGCAACACCGGCGTCATCGCCAGCTTCTCGCGGGCGTTGACGGAGGGACTCACTGCCCAGCAGAGCGATCAGGAGTTCAACGCGACACTGGATGCGGCGATCGGCGAGATCGCCAAGGCGTCGAGTACCTGAGTCGCCTCAGGGCGTCGTGTGCACGATCAGCACGTCGGTCTTTGACCGGCGCGCCACATTGGCAGGCACCGAACCGAGCAGCCGCCCGGCGATGGTGCTCAGCCCGACGTTGCCCACCACGAGCAGATCGGCGTTGGATTCCTCGGCAAGGTCGACGAGCGCGTCAACCGGCGCGCCGACGACCGCCTTCTCCTCGACATTGGCCGCACCAGCCGCCTTCGCCCGGTCCCGGGCCTCACGCAGAATGGCGTAGATCGGCGCATTGCCCGCCATCTTGTAGCCCTCGTCCTTGAGCACGTCGGCGGCGCGCTGATCCTCGCTCTGAGGGAAGTACGCCGTCGCCACGATCACCTTCGCGTCCGACCCGGCGGCGATCTGGCCGGCCTTGTCCACCGCGCGCAGTGACGAATCTGATCCGTCCGTGCCGACCACGATGGTCGTGTAGCCGCTCATCCGATCCCTCCCAGTGTCAGTTGCAACGCCACCCGAGACAGTAACCCCTGCCCATTGAGCGGGGGCGCGATTCACGACACCCGATCGTAACCGGCGATTACGCCGTCGGCGCACCAAGAGTGATCGAGACGACGCCATTGCCCGCCCGAATGCCCGTGTCGCAACGGCATTGCCGACGTGATCCGGACAACTCTCTGAACGCGCCAGGGCCGCAACGGAAATCGCCACCCATCTCGACGATGCCGTCAAATATGTGTTCGTAGCGGGCTTTCGCGAGCGCGCAGCGTATGCACGGGTTACGGTTTTGCCGTCACCGGAAGGGGTACGGGGTCGACAAGGTGGATCTTTCAACCAGACCGCCGCGCCTTGTGCGCGTCCAACAACGAGCGTGGGTCCGGACCGGACGGTTCGACCCCGCGGTCGTTGCGGTGTTCGCCGCCGTGGTGTGCGCGGCGGGCGCCGCCCGGCCGTCGCTGTGGTTCGACGAGGCGGCGACGATCTCCGCGTCGACGCGATCGGTCCCCGAACTGTGGCGGCTGATCCACAACATCGATGCGGTGCACGGGCTCTACTACCTCGCCATGCACGGCTGGTTCGCGATCTTCCCCGTAACCGAATTCTGGTCGCGACTGTCCAGCTGTCTGGCAGTCGGGATCGCCGCGGCTGGCGTTGTCGTTGTGGCCAAGCAGTTCTCGACCCGCACCGTCTCCGTCTGCGCTGGCATCGTTTTCGCGATCCTGCCGCGCGTCACGTGGGCCGGAATCGAGGCCAGGTCATACGCGCTGACGGCGGCGGCGGCGGTTTGGTTGACCGTGCTGGCGGTCGCGGCGGTCCGACGGAACGCGGCGGCGCTGTGGCCGCTGTACGGGCTGGCCTTGGTGATGTCGACGCTGCTCAACGTGTTCGTGGTGCTGATGGTCTTGGTGCACGGGGTCGTGGTGCTGATGGTGGCGGACAAGCGGGCGACGGTGGCGCGGTGGGCCGCCACGTCGACGGTGGCATTGCTGGTCGTGGCGCCGTTCCTGGCGTTCTGCCGCACGCAGATCGCCCAGGTCAGATGGATTTCGCCGATTCAGCCGGGCACCGTCGTCGACGTTGTGCAGGAGCAGTACTTCGACCACAGCGTCCCGTTCGCCCTGCTGACGGGCGTGATATTGGCGACCCCGTTAGTGCTGCGGCGGCCGTGGGAATCCGGAAACCGGCAACTCGCAGTCTTCGCGCTGGCGTGGATCGCGGTTCCGACCGCGGTGTTGCTGTTGTATTCGGTGGTGCAGCAACCGATCTACTACCCTCGCTACCTCTGCTACACCTCGCCCGCGATGGCCCTGCTGATCGCGGTCTGCATCGTGACCCTGGTCCGCACCCGCGAACGCGTCACCGCGGTGCTCGCCGCGTTCGCACTGGCGGCCACTCCGAACTACCTGCTCAGCCAGCGCGGCCCGTATGCCAAGGAAGGCATGGACTTCAGCCAGGTTGCCGACGTCATCACCGCACACGCGTCCGCGGGCGATTGCCTGATCCTGGACAACACGACGACGTGGAAGCCCGGTCCGATCAGACCGTTGACCGCGGCGCGGCCCGCCGCCTACGAGAAGCTCGTCGACCCCGGCCGTGGTTTGCGGGCCCCGCAACGGAACCGGTTGTGGGACGCACACCTCGGAATCTGGGGCGTCGCCGACCGCGTCCAACGCTGCACGGTGTTGTGGACGGTGTCGGAGCGCGACCCAGCCGTGCCGGACCATCAGAGTGGCCCTGGACTGGATCCCGGGCCACGACTGAAGCGGGCGCCGGCGTATGAGGTGCCGCAGCGGATGGGTTTCCACATCGTCGAACGCTGGCAGTTCAGCTTCGCGCAGGTGGTGAAGTCGGTCCGATAAGGGGTAATCGACTCACATGGCAAAGCAGAGTGCCGCAGATTTCGTGCCCGATAGCCATGACCTCGACACGCTCACGGACGCCGCGCAGGGTTGCAAGGGTTGCGATCTGTACCTCGACGCCACCCAGACGGTGTTTGGTGCGGGCGCGCAGGACGCCGAGATGATGCTCGTCGGTGAACAACCGGGCGATCAGGAGGACAAGGCCGGGGCGCCGTTCGTCGGCCCGGCAGGCAAGTTGCTCGACAAGGCGCTCGTCGCGGCCGGTGTCGACAGGGACCGGCTGTACGTCACCAACGCGGTCAAGCATTTCAAGTTCACGCTTCCTGAGCGTGGTAAGCGCCGCATCCACAAGACGCCCAGCCGCACAGAGGTGGTGGCGTGCCGGCCGTGGCTGTTCGCGGAGATGATGTCGGTGCAGCCGAATGTGGTCGTGCTACTCGGCGCGACGGCGGCACAGTCGTTGATGGGCAGCGCATTTCGGCTCACCGCACATCGCGGCGAAGTGTTGCACCTTCCCGCAGCAGAAGAGACGACCAACCTCGATTTCGACCCGGATGTGGTGGTGTCCGCGCACCCGTCTTCGGTGCTGCGCGGGCCGCCGGAGGACCGCGAGAAGGCGTTCGACGCGCTGGTGTCGGATCTGCGGTTCGCCGCCGGGCGGCTGACGCGTAAGAGATGATCGATGAGATGCATGTCGCTGTCGATCGCGTTGTCCGGCTGCGGGACGGACGGGCGATGGGGTATGCGCAGTACGGCACCCGCGACGGCGTTCCAATTGTCAACGCGCACGGTGGTCTCGCCTGCCGCCTCGACGTCGCCGCCGCGGACGCAGTCGCCGCCGAAGCCGGTGTCCGGCTCATCTCCCCCGACCGGCCTGGGGTCGGGCTCTCGGACCCCCGGCCCGGCCGTACCGTCCTCGACTGGGCCCACGACCTCGCAGAACTACTCGAGCTGATCGATGTCGACAGGTTCGCTGTGATGGGGTGGTCGATGGGCGGACAGTACGCGGCGGCGGTGGGCCATGCGCTGCCTCACCGCGTCACGCGAGTCGCCATCATCGCGGGTGCGCTGCCGCTGACCGAGCCGGGGGTGTTCGACGAACTGCCCGCGATGGACCGAATCCTGACCCGGACCTCTGTGCGTGCACCATGGCTCGCGGCACAGTGGTTTCGGATCATGCGGTTCGCGGCAGGTGCCGCGCCGACGCTGTACGGGCGAATGGGTGCGCGGGAGCTGGGGACTGCCGACGGCGCGGTCATCCGCGACGAGGGATTCGGGGCGTTCGCCCGAATGTCCCGCGAGGCATTACGGCAACTGACCGGCAGCGTCGAGGAGTATCGGGCCTGGGTGCGGCCGTGGGGCTTCACTCCCGAGGAACTAACGGTGCCGGTCGACGTCTGGGCGGGAACATGCGACGAACTCGTCGACGCCAGCTGGCCGCAACGCCTCGCCTCGCGAATCCCCAACGCCACCTTGAATATTCGCGACGGCGGCCACTTCATGGCCCATCTGCACTACCGGGAGATCTTCGAGGCGCTGACGCGCTAGTAGAGGTCGATGCGACGATCGTCGAACAGATGGACGTGTTCGGTCAGTGTCTTGTCGTGCGTGGCCGCCAGGTCGATATCGGCGATTGCCATCGCCGTGCCGGTCCCCGCCGACGCGGCCACCCATCCGTCGGGATCGACGATCGCCGTGCCTTCGGTCCACTGCTGGCCACGCTCGACGCCGGCACGGTCACAGCACGCGATCGCGATCTTGTTGGTTCTCGCCGTCGACATCGCGGTGATGACCTCTCCCGGATGCTCGCCCTCGGGCCGGGGAAAGAGCGGCCAGTTGACCGGGGCGGCGATCAATTCGGCCCCGGCCACGGCGACGGGGCGGGTGAGCTCGCCGAATTCGATGTCGTAGCAGACCATCACGGCGATCGCACCGTGTTTGGTCTCGACGACCGGCGGAAGTGCGTCGCCGGGGTTGAAGATCAGCTTCTCGCGGTCCCACAGGTGGGTCTTGCGGTAACTGGCGACCACACCGTCGGCGTCGACCATCACCGCGCTGTTGTAGAGCCGTTCGTCGTCGCCCAGTTCGCAGAAGCCGCCGACGACCACGGAATTATCTGCTGCCGCAATCCAACTGGCGAAGTCGGCTAGGGTCAGCGCGCTCGCCCGCGCTTCGTCGGCGTCGGCGAACATGTAGCCGGACGTGGCGAGCTCCGGCAGCACGATGACGTCGGCGCCAGCCTCCACCGCGGCACGGATCTGTGCTTCGATCAGCTCGGCATTGGCGGCCAGATCGCCGATCGCGGGGGCGATCTGACAGCACGCGATCCTGACCATGGTGGAAGGTTACGGGAATCGGTCGCCGACCCGGTCAGTTAGCGCGCGTCAGCAACCCCACCCGGCAGGCGGCACCCACTGCCATACGGCAGGCGGCACCCAGTAGCCCGCGCCGCACGGCGCAGGCGGAGCCTGCCAGGCCGGCCCACCACGCCAGCCGTCGTTGTCATCCCAATCCCAATCACCACCGTGGCCATGGCCGCCGCGATCGAGCTTCCACGTCATCCCCGGAGTGCTGGGAACCGATTGGTCGGCCCCGGCGACCCCCGCGCCGGTCCCGACAGGAGTGAAAGCCAAAGCTGAAACGATCGCCGCTCCGGCCCAGATCCTCTCACACCCATGATGAAACCCCAACTACTGCAGCGAAATCCGACTATCAAGCCGATGTCATCCTATCCCGCGGCGGTCCGCCAACAGCGGTGCCTTCGCAAACGAAGTCGTGCGGCAGCGAGCTTGGCAGCAGCGGACGACGATCCGCGTGGAGCGCGATCCGGTTTGCTAGCAAACTTGCGCTTTGCAAGCTTCAGCTGTACAGAGCCTCGAAGCGCTCGATCGACCGTTCGATGTCGCCCTTGACCGCCCGCGCGGCGGCCGCACCGATCGGCCCGAACAACGGTCGGCCACCAAGATCGAGATTGAAAGTGAACTCGCATCCGGAGGCGGTCGGAGAAACCGTCATCCGCAGCCCATACTTCGCGCCGCCGACACCGTCGCCGGTCATCTCTAGCAACCGTGGCGGCTCAATTCTCCGCACTGTCCAGGTAACCCGATTGCGCAGGCCCTTGGCACCGGCGACGCCGACGATCGTCGCTCCGGCTGTGAGTTCCGCGGGGACTTCACCACGCCAGCCCTGATGCATGACCAACCAGTCGCCAAGGTCGGCCAGATTGGAGGCATGCGCCCACGCATCGTCGGGGCTCAGCGACAGCTCACGGGACAGCTCGAGTTTGGCCACGTGCCGGTTCCTGGGTTACCAGGTGGGTTTCTGGTACACGAGCCAGCGCATCTCGATGGGACAGTCCTCGCGCGGGAGAACGAACACGTCGCGGCCACTGACCCAGTCGGCATACCAGCTTGTCGGCGGCCACGCTCCGTCGGGCACATGCGCCTTCTCGTACTCGTACACGGAGTCGTCGGAGACCAGCTGCAGAGGTAATCCGGACGCCGCGGCCGACAACTCCTGGGCCGTGAAAATGGTTGTGTAGCATTGCTGTCCGAGTTCGCATGCAGCCTCGTCGGGCGTATAACCCGGCTTCACGAGAAACAGGTTGAACACCAGATGCCCGCCGGCGACGAGGCGCTGGGTGGCGAGTTCGAACACTGCGCCCAGCTGCTGCGTCGTCCGGAAATCGGACACCACCTCGGAGAGCACAACCAGCCGATAATCGCGCTGCAGATCATCGTCGGTGAAGAAGATGTCACGCTCGATCACGCGCACGTCGAGCGATCCCTCTGGGCGTCCTCGCGGATCAGTTCGGCGAACTTCGGGGTCATCTCCACCACATCGACCGGGTGGCCGCGCCGCGCCAGGGCAAGGGTGTTGCGCCCGGTTCCTCCGCCGATGTCGAGCACGCGATGCGTCGTGGGATCGGGCGCTTGATTCGCCAACGCCCACACACGGGCGTCCACCATTCGGCCTCGACGTGATCGTTGAGGATCGAGCCGACCGGAGCGTCGAA
Source organism: Mycobacterium sp. (assembly GCA_021154745.1). Lineage (GTDB taxonomy): Bacteria > Actinomycetota > Actinomycetes > Mycobacteriales > Mycobacteriaceae > Mycobacterium. The sequence continues at coordinate 6,394 of JAJKIB010000573.1, read as the reverse complement.
CGAAATGACGATGTTCGACCGCGGCGAGTTCGCATAGGCGCCAGTTGCCCCTCCAGCACCGCCCTGACCTGACCGAGTTGTTCGGCGGTGAACGGTCTGCCCACGCCCATGAACAGCGTCTCGCACATCGACACGTACTGGTCGATCATGCCGGGCACAGCCGGCAGCGTGACCTCTCCCGTGACTACCGACCGGCGATGCAGCCGCCGGGCCATTGCGTCGCGCACCGTCGCATTGACCGAGCGAAGAGGCGGGTTGTCCATTGGCGCAAACGTTAGGTAAGGCGACGCGGCCGCGCACGACTATTGCGTAACGTGTCGCGGTCGGCTCCAACTCAGTTCGACGGCGACGGGCTAGACCCCGCGCGTGGACCCTCGTATGTTCGACGTCACTGTCGAGAGGAGCCGATATGGAGCCGCCGGTCGGAACGAATGGATGGCCGTCGCTGCGTGTCGACGACTGGACCCCCACCCGCGACACATTGCACATGTGGACACAGATCGTCGGCAAAGTCCGCTTGGCCCATATGCCGCTGATCAACCACTGGTGGCAGGTGACGTTGTACGTCAGCCCCCGCGGATTGACCACAGGCGCGATCCCATACGACACCGGCGTATTCGACATGGAATTCGACTTCGTCGCAAATGTCCTCGTGTTCCGGCACAGCGACGGAACCGAGCGCAGGGTGCCACTCGCCTCCAAACCCGTGGCCGAGTTCTACGGTGAAACCCTCTCTGCGCTGGACAGTTTGGGCATTGCGTCGCGGATCGTTGCGCACCCCAACGAGGTCGACCCCTCGATTCCGTTCGCCGAAGACTATGAGCATGCGGAATACGATGCCGACGCGGCACGCATGTTCTGGCAGCAACTGGTGCAGGCGCAGCGGGTGATGCTCGCATTCCGTGCATCGTTCACTGGGAAGGTCAGTCCAGTTCATTTTTTCTGGGGTGCTTTGGATTTGGCTTGCACGCGCTTTTCGGGTCGGCCCGCACCACCGCATGCCGGCGGAGCCCCTAACTGCCCCGACTGGGTAATGGTCGAAGGCTACTCGCACGAGCTGAGCAGTTGCGGCTTCTGGCCCGGTGGCGGCCAAGAGGGCGCGTTCTATTCATACGCATATCCCGAACCGCCAGGCTTCGCGGGTTATCGCGTGGAACCGGATGCCGCTTACTACAGCGACGAGTACAAGCAATTCCTGTTGCCCTACGAAGCGGTGCGGACCGCTGACAACCCCGACCAGACGCTCTCGAACTTTCTGCACACCACCTACGCCGCGGCGGCCGAGACCGGCGACTGGGACCGAGATACACATGACGTGGACCCGCATCGCCTGCGCCCCAACGTAGTTCGCGGTGCGGGACCAGCATGAGTGACCGGCCCATCTTGGTACTCGGCGCCACCGGTGGACAGGGTGGTGCAGTGGCCGCGGCGCTGCTCACTCGCGGGATGCCGGTCCGGGCGATGGCTCGCCAGCCTGACAAGCCGTCGGCCCAGCGCCTTGCCGAACGGGGTGTCGACGTGGTCGCGGGTTCGCTTGACGACCCCGCTGCCATTGGCGCGGCGATGCGCGGCGTCGACGCAGTGTTTGCGCTGACCACTCCGTTCGAAACTGGCGTCGACGCCGAGCTGACGCAGGGCCGTGCCATCCTCACCGCGGCCGTTGAAGCACAGGTCCCGCACATCGTGTTCAGTTCTGTCGCGAGTGCCGACCAGCACACGGGGGTGCCTCATTTCGAGAGCAAGGCAATCGTCGAGAAAGAGCTTGTCTCAACTGGATTGCCATACACGATCGTCGGCCCCACATACTTTTTCGACAATGCGTTGGGCGGCATGGACCGGATCCGGGCCGGAATACTCGATCTGCCGCTCCCGCCCGACCGTCCGCTGCACCAGTTGGCCCGCTCAGATATGGGAGCCTTCGTCGCGAAGGTGTTGCGGGACCCGAAGCCGTATGTCGGGCAGCGCATCGACCTGGCAAGCGACGCTGTCACGCCGCGGCGGATGGCTGAAGTGCTCAGCGAGGCGCTGGGCCGATCGGTGCGGCACGACCAGACACCGCTTGAGTCGATTCGCAGTCCGGACATGCTCGCGATGTGGCGATTCCTCAATGGTCCCGGCTACCGCGTCGACATCGAGGTCCTTCGCGACGAGAATCCCGACATCGCATGGACGTCCTTCGCCGATTGGGTGCTTCGCGCTGTGAGCGAGTGACGGGATTCGAACCCGTGTAAACGGCTTTGCAGGCCGGTGCCTATCCCCTCAGCCACACCCGCGACGGGACATGACTATGCCATGGTGGCCGGCACCGGCCCAGCGTTTGGATCGCGGTGATCGCTACTGCTCGTCCATCGGCACACCGACCGCGTCGACGCCCTGTGGCCACCCAGCAGGCGAGTCTTCCCAGTTCTCTTGGCGCCCATACGCCGTCAGGTCAAGAAATGGATAGCCCGGCGCCGAGTGGTCCAGCCCACGCGCGAACGCCGAATACGTGTGGAACACGTCGTCGCCGCGACGCAGGAAGACACTGGCGCCCGGCCAGTCGCCACGCAGCACGTCGTCGCCAAACCCGTCGGCGTGCAGTTCGTCGACGGACTTGTAGTTGTATTCGATCGGCGCCCGCTTCGCATCCAGCGTGACGTGGTAGTCGTAGGTGAAGTCGTTGTCGCGCGACGAGTACCACGGGAACGTCCAGCCGTGCTCGGCCTTGTAGGCGGCGATGCTGGCGTACGGCGCCCGCGACACCGCGGCGAAGGTCACGCCCTTCGCAGTCAACAGTGCGCGATCCTTCTCGGTGAAGGTGAGGTCTGCGGCCATCGTGCAACTCGGGCAGCCTTTGTCGATCGCGTCGATCCACATGAAGTGGTGGATGTAGAGCTGCGGGCGGCCCTCGAACATGTCGACCAGCCGCACCTCGCCGCTGGGTCCCTCGAATACGTAGTCCTTGTCTACCTTGACCATCGGCAATCGGCGCCGCTCCGCGTTGACAGCGTCGCGCAGATGGGTGACCTCGCGTTCGCGAGCCAGCAGCTTCTTGCGGGCAGCCAGCCATTCTTCGCGGGTGGCGACGTCGGGATAGGCGGTGGGCGTTGTGGGCATGTGTATCTCCTAACGAATAGGCCTCCGAAATATGGACTTCGCGGCGCGGCGAAAGTCATCGGTGAATCCTCGCGGGTTTAGTTTGTTCGGATGGACGCCTGGCTGGCCGACCCGCCGTTCTTCGGCGGCCCTGGACAGGGCACGCGACAGATCGTCGAGCTGTTCGTGGCCTTCGGCCTGACGTCGTTGATCGGTCTCGAGCGCGAGATCCAGGGCAAGAGCGCCGGGGTGCGCACGCAGACCATCGTCGGCACGGCGGCGGCCCTGATCCTGCTCGTCAGCAAGTACGGCTTTTCCGACGTGTTGCAGGACGGCCTCGTCGTCGTCGACCCGTCCCGCGTGGCGGCCCAAATCGTCTCGGGCATCGGCTTTCTCGGCGCCGGCATCATCATCTTCCGCCGGGGATCCGTGCACGGGCTGACCACCGCGGCGGCCGTGTGGGAGTCCGCAGCCATCGGCATGGCGGCCGGCGCCGGCCTGCTGTTGCTGGCCGTCACGGTGACCGCGATGCACTTCCTCATCATCGTGGGCTTCATGCCCCTTGCTAAACGACTGTCTGCCCGGCTGGCCGGATCGATCACGATGCACGTCACCTATGAAGAGGGCCGCGGCGTGATGAGTACCCTCTTGCAGGCCTGCGATCGGCGCCAGTGGCAGCTCACCGATCTCGCGGCGGACGCCGCAGGAGAGCATGTCGGCGCGGGGAACGCCGGAGTCATGCTGACGCTGTCGGGCAGGGGGATCCTCACTGCGCCGACGGTGCTGGCCGGTATCGAGGGCGTGCCGGCGATCCGCCAGTTCGACGACGAACCCGACTAGTCGAATATCGCTACGCGCTATGGACCTGTCTGTCGAGCCCGTTTCTGCTTGCGCCGCTGTGGTCGACTGCACTTGTCGTGGCCACTGTGGCGGTCGCGGCACTCATTGCGTTCAGACTGCCTGGCGATCGGGTGGAGATCCGGCCCGCGCCCTGAACGAGGCGGCCACGCCCAGCGCCGCCAGCACGGCGAATGCTGCGAACAGCCACCGCGCCGGCGTCGCATCCCCACGATCCGTGAGATTTACGACCACCCCAGCCAGGCCCGCGCCGAACGCGCCGCAAATCAGTTGGACGGTGTTGATCGCCGCGGCCGCCGCCGGCCCCTCGGCGGGGTCGTCGACGCAGCTCATCGCCCATGCGGACAGGTGCGGCCACGCGATGCCCACCCCGGTTCCCGTGATGAACAGCGCGACCGCCCACACCGCGACCAGACCGACGTGTGCCTGCTCGTATTGGGTGACCGCGCCGAGCGCCAGACCGACGGCCATCACCAAGGGCGCGATGGCCACCGTCCGCTCGATCAACCGGGTGCTCCGCAGCGAAGCGCTGCTGATCTCGCCGAACGTCCAGCCGATAGCCAGACCGGCACCCAGGAAGCCCGCCGCCACCGGCGTCAGGTGCGCCAGCCGCTGGCCGAAGAACGGCACGTACATGTCCGCCATCGTCGCTGCCATCAGCAAGCCGAGCGTCAGGTAGATCCACTTCAGCGGACCCCCGCCAAATGTGCTGGGCGGCAACACGGCCGAGGGCAGCCGCCGATCGACGTACACGAACACAGCGACCAGTAGCGCCCCGAGCGCCAACAGCCCGGCCGTGGCGCGAACATCATGCGGAATGCCAGCCACGCTGACGGCCAGTGCTGCTGCGCCCAACAGCAGTAGCGACCAGGTCGGAATCGCCGTTGGCGCGATGGCGACGTCGACCGTTTCGCGCCGTCCCGGCAGCGCCATCGGGACGAGAATTGCGATGACGGTGGTCAAGATGACCAGCATCCCGAATGCCCAACGCCACGAGCTGAATTGGGAGAACAGACCGCCTGCCGCGGGGCCCACCAACGTGCCGACCCCCCACATCGCCGACACCAACGCTGAAGCCTTGGTCCACAACGAACTCGGCAGCGCGGTGTTGATCACGGCATACCCAAGGCCGGCCAGCAGACCCCCGGCGGCGCCCTGGACGGTGCGGCCCACCAAGAGCATCTCCATCGTTGGCGCCAGCGCGCACGCCAGGCTGCCTACGCCGAACACGCTGAGCGCCAACAGGTATGACAACCTCGGCCCGATTCGCATCACCGTCGCGTGTACGGTCGTCGCTGCCGCGACCGAAGCAACCAGATACACCGTCGTGACCCAGGCGTAGTACCGGTGACCGCCGATGTCGGCGACAGCGCTTGGCATCAGGCTGACGGTGAGGAATTCGTTCGTCGCGTACAGCGCCACACCGCCGGCGAGCACGGTGGAGGCCCCGAGGTATTTCGGGCCCAATAGCTCGCGCCAGCCGCCTGTGGTCGTTGACGCGGTTTCGGTCACGCCGCTCACGTTATGAGCTCAACCTCTGTTGAGGTCAAGCATTTGAACACTCTCGATGAAATGTCGAACCACTGGGCGGTCGTTGGTCGCAGACAACACCATTGCAATGCGCGCGACTGGGCGCACATCGGCCAACTCCCGGTACACCACGCCAGCGATCCCGATGCTGCTGATCGACCGCGGGACCAGGGAGACGCCGAGCCCGGCAGCCACCAAACCCACCACGGTAGGCATTGCCGTGCACTCGAACGCAACGGTTGGAGTGAATCCCGCTCGGCCGCAGGCACGGGTCAGCTCGTCGTGGAAATCGGGCGCCGAGTTGCGGGGAAACAGCACGAACGGTTCATCGGCTAAATCGCTAAGCCGCAGCGGGTCTCGTCGAGACAGATCTCTTGATGCCGGAAGCACAGCGACCACCTGTTCTTGCCACACGGGATGCACGATAAGTCCAGCCGTCGCGGTGGGTGGCCTTACGAACGCCACATCAAGCCGCTGGTCGTGCAACGCGCGGATGTGCTCGCCGCTTGACCCCTCCACCAGTTCGAGTGTGACGTCGGGTGCACTCGCCCGCCACGGCGGGACAATTCGCGGCAGGATTGCCAGCGCCGCCGAGCCGAGGAAGCCGATGCGCAGCGTTCCGGCACGGCCAGCCGCTGCGGCGCGGGCGGCGGTCTCCGCGAGATCTGCCTGCGCCAGCGCCTCACGCGCGTGTGTAAGCATCGCGTTGCCGGCATCGGTGAGCTCCACCTTGCGACGGTTGCGCTCGAACAGCATGGCCCCGACCTGACGCTCGAGTCGCTGAATCTGCTGGCTGAGCGGCGACTGGGCAATGTGCAGCCGCTCGGCCGCCCGCCCGAAATGAAGCTCTTCGGCCACTGCCACGAAGGACCGTAGGTGCCGCAGCTCCATAAGACGGTTACCGTATCACTGGCGTCTCACTTTGTCTGGA
>JAJKIB010000572.1 GCA_021154745.1 Mycobacterium sp. | reverse complement strand
CCAGACCGCCTCGATGCGACGTTGGACGAGTACGCCGAGGATCGGGTCGATCAGTACGGCGGGCTGTCGCGCATGGTCAACCGCAACGACGACACCGTGAACGCGGTGTTCGTCGGTGGGCGTGCTGTGTTCCTCGACGGCAAGGCAACCGACCTCGTCGGCAACCAACGCACCGGGCGTTTCCTGCGTGCCGCGCACAAGGCGCCGGCAATCACCGCTCAAGAGATGGAGTTCGCAAGTGTCAGTTGAGGATACGGTTCTCGGGATGTGGAAGGCCCTGTCCGCCCGGGACTGGGACTCGGTGAAGACGTTCCTGTCCGAGGACTGCATCTATCTCGACATGCCGGTGGGTCCCACGGCGGCGGCGCGCGGGCCCGAAGACATCGTCAAGCGACTCAAGATCGGGCTCGAGCCGCTGGCCTCCTACGAGAACTTCGACGGCCTGATGCTCGACAACGGCACCGACGCCATGTACGAGCATCACGAGGAATGGCACTGGCCCACTGGTGAATCGGCGGTATTGAAGTTCGTCAGCGTGCACCGTATGCAGGACGGCAAGATCACGCTGTGGAAGGACTACTGGGATATGGGGGCGCTGGCCAACTTTGCGCCGCCGTCCTGGATGGAGGACTTCGCCAACGCCGACATGTCGTGGGTGTTCGACGCGACCGGCCTGGTCTGAGGAGGACCGATGTATGACCTGAAGATCACCGGCGGAACCGTCGTCGACGGCACGGGTGCCGACCGATACGGCGCCGACATCGGCATCAAGGACGGCCGGATTGTCGAAGTGCGCAAGCGCACCGGTGATGACGCCGGGTTGGAGAGTGACGCGATAGAGACCATCGACGCCACGGGACGCATTGTGGCTCCGGGGTTTGTCGACATCCACACCCACTACGACGGTCAGGTCAGCTGGGATCCACTGCTCGAGCCGTCGAGCCTGCACGGCGTCACAACCGTGGTAGGCGGGAACTGCGGGGTGGGATTCGCTCCTGTCACACCCGGCCGCGAACAATGGCTCATCGAACTGATGGAAGGCGTGGAGGACATCCCGGGCAGCGCCCTGGCGGAGGGCATCACCTGGCAATGGGAGAGCTTCGGTGAATACCTCGACGCCATCGAGAAGCGCCCGCTCGCCGTCGATTTCGGCACCCAGATCGCGCACGGCGCAGTCCGTGGCTACGCAATGGGCGATCGCGGTGCTCGCAATGAAATGGCCACCGACGACGACATTGCCTCGATGGCCCGAATCGTCCAGGAGGCGATCGAAGCCGGGGCGCTTGGCTTCTCGACGTCACGCACCGAGGGGCACCGCGCCGTCGACGGCGAGCCGGTACCCGGCACGTATGCCGCAGAGCGGGAGCTCTTCGGTCTGGGACGGGCGATGGCCGCAGGCGGCCGCGCGGTCTTCGAGGTCGCTCCGCAGGGCGCGGCCGGCGAGAGTCCCGCCGAGGCGTCGATGCGGGAACTCGACTGGATGACGAAGCTGGCCGCCGAGATCGAACGGCCCGTGTCGTTCGCAATGGTTCAGGCGTCGGGCGTTCCGGACCTGTGGAAAGAGCAGCTCGACCGCGCCGGCAAGGCACTCGAGAACGGTGTCGAGGTGTACGCGCAATTCGCGGCCCGGCCGTTCGGGATGTTGTTCGGCTTCCCGGGCCACCACGCGTTCACTCATCGGCCGACTTTCCGGAAGCTGAAGGCGGAACTGGATCGCGAGGACTTGGCACAGCGCCTGGCCGACCCTGCGGTGCGCGCGGCGATACTGTCCGAATCGGATCTGCCGCCGGACCCGGCGGTGCTGTTCGATGCCATGTATGCCCTCATCCAGCACAGTAGCGACCGCATCTATCCGCTGGGCTTCCCGCTCGACTATGAACCGACGCCCGATCAGACGGTCGCCGCCATCGCGGAGCGGCGCGGCGAGGACCCGTTGGCCACCATGTACGACCTGATGCTCGAGTGCGACGCAGGCGCGATGCTGATGCTGCCGTTCTACAACTACGTGGCGGGTAACCACGACGCCATACACGACATGATGACGCACCCGGCCGCAATCTCGGGACTGTCCGACGGCGGCGCCCACTGCGGGCTCATCTGCGATGCCTCCTACCCGACATTCCTGCTGACCCACTGGGCTCGCGACCGCCACCGCGGCCCGAAGTTTTCGCTGGAATACGTGGTGCGAAAGCAGACCCTCGATACGGCAACGCTTTTCGGGCTGTCCGATCGCGGCGTCATCAAGGTCGGCAAGAAGGCCGACCTCAACGTCATCGACATGGATGCGCTGGCCCTCGAACTGCCGAGTATGGTCTACGACCTGCCCGCGGGCGGGCGCAGGCTGATCCAAGGTGCCGGGGGCTACGACGCGACGGTGGTCAGCGGAGCGGTGACGCGGCGCCACGGGGTCGACACCGGCGCCAGGCCGGGGCAGTTGATCCGGGGCGTGCGGTAGTCAATCTCATACGCTCCAGGCCAGCCGGAACTTGTCGGCGAGATCGTCGGGGCTCAGGTCGCCGAAGTTCTGCTGTTCGTAGCGTCGCACCGCGACCACAGCGTCGACGGGCTCATCGCCGAGAATGCCACGGATCAAGGTGGATTGGTCAAGCGCATCGATGGCATCGGTCTGGTTCGAGGCCAGCAGCTTGATGCCCGCCCGCTTGCGCTGGTCGTCGGTGAGCGTGGCCGGGTCGACGGTCGTCTCAGGTGGCAGCGGCAGATTGCGTTCGATGCCGTCGAGGGCGAGTCCGAGAATCGCCGCCGTCGCGTAGTACGGATTGGCCGACGGGTCGATGACCTTCACCTCGACGTTCGCGCCCTGCGGATTGCTCGGTCCGCCGACCAGGTATCGCAGCGCGGCTTCCCGGTTCTCGGTCCCCCAGCACACGTGGGCCCCCGACCAATGGCCCGGCTGCATCCGCAGACCCGAAACGATGGAGCCGCACAACACGCCCTGCGCTTCGGGCAGTCCTGCCAGCAACCCGGCGATCGCCGATTCACCCTCGGGCGTCATGCCGCCGACCCCGGCTCCGTCCGAGAACAGCGGAGTATCGCCGCGTTTCATCGAAAAGTGCTGATGCGAACCGGATCCGACGCTGCCTGCGAACGGCACTGGCGACAGGCTGACTCGCAACCCGTACTGCCGGGCCACCCTTCCGATAATGATGCGCATCAGCACCAGTTGGTCGGCTGCCGCGACAGGTGACTGTGGTGACAGCGAGATCTCGAACTGGTTGACTCCGTACTCGGGGTGGAACTGTTCGATCGCGACACCGGAACCGGTTGCGGCGTTGGTGACGTCGCGCACGAAGCCTTCGAATTCCAGCACCCCGGCCAGGCCGTACTGCGCCCACAGGTGTGAGGGCAGCCGACTGCCGTCCGGTCCTACAAGCAGGAACTCCATCTCGTGGCCGACAACGGTGTCGATGCCGGCGTCGGACAATCGCTGCTCGACACGGCGTAGCAGGCCGCGGCTGCAGTATGGGTCGGGGGACCCGTCTTGGTTGAAGAAAGCGCCTGGCGCCCAAGCCAATCCGTCGCCGAGTATCCGCAGTGCGCTCAGGTCGATGCGGATCCGCTGGTCCCCCACCACGCCGATGGCGTCACTGAAGACGATGCCCGTCTGGTCGATGGTGAAGACGTGCCAGACCGGGCTCGCGCCGAGTCCGGGATCGGCGAACGCGCCCATCCGGCGCACCGGAACCGTCTTGGCATGCGTGAGCCCGGCGGCGTTTACCACCGTGCCGATCAGCGTGGCGACGCCGTCGGCCTCGAGTTGGGCGATGGCCGCTGCGGCGAGGGGTTTGGCTGCCCGCGATGTCACAGCAGCCATTCTGCAGCGCTCAGCCGCGAATCAAAGGGTGATCTTGCAGCTTTGGCCGATGTCCAGCGTGCGCAGCATCCGGCCCATGCCCAACCACATCGCACACGACAGCGCCAGGTCGGTGAGCAGTTCGTCGTCGAACTGCTCGCTACAGCGCGCCCAGAAGTCCTCGTCGTCCCTCAGTCCGGTGTGGTCGCTGGCGAAGCGTTCCGCGAACTCAGCGGCGATGCGCTCCTGCTCGCTGTAGCCGGGCCAGGTTCGCCATTCGGCGGCATGGTCGTAGAGGTCCTCGTCGACGCCCGCCGCGATGCCGCCCGAATCACGGGTGTTCTGGCACACCACGCATTCGTTGTCGAGCGCGATCACCATCCGGGCCAATTCGCGGACGCGCATCGGCAGTCGGTTCTTGGTGTAGACCGCGTTCGTGTAGCCGGCCATCGCGACCCCGATGTCCGGTGACTTCGCCACCCAGGCAGCCGCGTCGTCGTCAGCGAAAGGTCCAATTCGGCTCATGGCCGAATCGTACGCGCGAGCCCGCAGAATTGGAACGCGTTCTAGAAGCTGTGCGAAAGCACCTGGTCAGCTGGCGGCGGTGAGTTCGGCCCGCTCCTCGGTCCAATCCCGCTGCACCAGCACCCGGTGTGCGATGCGCTCCAGCGCAGCCTCCACCTGAATGCGGTCCGGGCGCCCCTCGAAGGTCGATGAGGACTCCAGCTTTTCGACGATCCGGTTGATCAACGCCGACGACACCGCGTCGACCTGCCTGGCGCCCGGCTGGGTCAGCCACAGCAGATCACCGGTACGCAGCGCGTAGCCCGTTTCGACGAGCCGATCGAACGTCGGCGCCAGCACCTCGCACGGCACCCGCAGTCGCTCGGCGATCTCGGTCAGCCGCGCCGACCCGAACACCTGATTGTTCCGGTAGATCTGGATCAGCGCCCACAGCCGCGCAATGTCGAGATCGCAGCCCTGCTTTTCGCAGATGCTGCGCAGCCGGATCTCCGGTGACTGACGCATCATCCGGCCGATGGCAATCTCCAGCACCTTGTCCGGCGAATCGGAGCCGGGCATGCCGAAGCCCTCGCCGAGATCGACGGCGTTGACCGCGTCCATCTCACGAAGAGGAACCTCCTTGAGCAGCAGCGCGACAATGAATCCGACGAAGGCCACCGGCGCCGCGCACAGGAACACCATGTCCAGGGAATCCGCGTACGCGTTGACGATCGGCGCGGCGACGTCGTGCGGCAACTGGTGCAACACCTGTGGGGACTGTGCCGCGGCAGGAGGTGCGCCGCCCGCCGCCAGCGCGGGACCGATGCGGCCAGAGAGGAAGTTGGCGAACAGCGACCCGAAAATCGCTGCGCCGAACGAGCTTCCGATGGTCCGGAAGAATGTGACGCCGGACGTGGCGACGCCGAGATCGGCGAAGCTTGAGGTGTTCTGCACGATCAGGATGAGCACCTGCATGCACATGCCGATGCCAGTGCCCAAAATGAACAGATACAGCGACTGCAACAGCATCGGCGTGCCGGCGTTCATCCGCGACAACAGCACGAATCCGACGAACATCACCGCGGTCCCGACGACCGGGAAGATCTTGTAGCGGCCGGTGCGGCTGACAAGCACGCCGCTGCCCATCGAGGTCAGCAGCAGGCCCGCCACCATCGGCAGCGTCCGAAGCCCCGACACCGTCGCCGATACGCCGTCGACGAACTGCATGAAGGTGGGCAGGAACGTCAGCGCGCCCAGCATCGCGAACCCGACGACGAACGACAGGACGCAGCACACCGTGAAGACCGGGCTGCGGAACAGCCGGATCGGCAGGATCGGTTCTGTTGCACGGCTTTCCACCCATACGAAGACCGCCAGCGCCGCCGCGGACGCGATGAAGAGCCCGATGATCACCGGCGAGCTCCACGCGTACTCCGCGCCACCCCAACTGGTGGCCAGCGTGAGTCCCGACGCGCCGATGCCGACGAACACGATGCCGGCGTAGTCGATGACGGGGCGGCTTTTCCTGCCCATTGCCGGTATGGCCGCGATCGCCACGAGGAAGACCACGATGGCCACCGGCACGTTGATCCAAAACGCCCAGCGCCAGCTGAGGTGGTCGGTGAAGAAGCCCCCGAGCAGCGGCCCGACCACCGTCGTCACGCCGAAAACGGCACCGAGGGCACCCTGATACCGGCCCCGGTCGCGCAGGGGGATGACCTCACCGATCAGAGCCGTGGCGGTCACCATGATGGCGCCGCCGCCGATGCCCTGCAGTGCCCGCGATGCCACCAGCATCGTCATCGACCCGGCCAGTCCGCACAGCACCGAGCCGGCCAAAAAGAACACCACCGCCGCGGCGAAGACCATCTTGCGGCCGAACAGGTCGCCGAGCTTGCCCACGATCGCGGTGATGATCGTCGAGGCCAGCAGATAACTGGTCACCACCCACGACTGGTGGCCGGCGCCGCCGAGGTCCGCGACCACCGTTGGCAGTGCGGTGGCGACGATCGTCTGGTCCAGCGCCGCCAACAGCATGCCGAGCAGCACCGCAACAAAGATCAAGTTGCGGCGCTGAGGACTGATCAGGGCACTGCCGGATTCCGGATCCGCGACAGTGGCCGTCGCTGCCGTCGTTGTCATACCTGCCTCTCGTCGGCGACCGACTCTCTGGCCATATCGTTAGACAGGCTAGAAAGGTTACGGCCGCGGCCCAAGAAGTCAGGGTTACCGCGGGAGCGGACGCGAAACGGGTCCGGCCGGCCCTACAGAGATGTCGGGGGCCGCGACACGCATTGCGCGAGGTAGAGCTGCTCGCCGAGCTTGTCCATCAGCTGCAGCTGCGTCTCGAGGTAGTCAATGTGATCCTCCTCGTCGGCGAGGATCTTCTCGAAGAGGTTCGCAGTGGTGGCGTCTTCCTTCTCGCGGCACATTACGATCCCCGGCTTCAGCCGCGCCATCACCTCGTATTCGATGGCCAGGTCGGCTTCAAACTGCTCGTGCAGAGTCTGACCGACCCGCAGCGAAAAAAGGCGCTGATAATTCGGCAGCCCATCCAAAATGAGGATGCGGTCGGTGATTTCCTCCGCATGCTGCATTTCCTCGAACGATTCTTTCCGAGTGTGCTCGGCGATTTCGGTCAACCCCCAATTGGCCTGCATCTTGGAATGCAGGAAATACTGGTTGATCGCCGTGAGTTCGCTTGTCAACTGCTCGTTGAGCAGTTTCAGAACGTCCGGGTCACCTTGCATGCTCGCTCCTAAGCACCTTGAGGGCTGGTCAAGTATCGCTTCTTCCGTGCCGTCCCAATCTAGTGCAGGAGCCAGACAGCGGCGCACCTTTGCGGTTGCGCCGCGCGCGTTTTCGGCGATTCACGCAACGATCCGCAGTCCTCAGCGCGCAGATCAGCCGCCCCAACCTGGACTGCCTACGCTAAGTAAGGTTAGACTGCGCTAACACTGAGCGACCATGTCAGACAGGCAGGAAAAACCATGGGTGGGTACGACTTACACTCACTCATCCTTGCCTGCGATTTTCGTGTCGACGATGTCGACCGGATGTGGGGATGGCTCAAGAAGCACCGCGAACCCCTTGCCTCGATCGGTGCCCATCACGTGGTGTTGTACACGTCCATTTGGGAGCCGGGGCGGATATTGGTGACAATCGGCATTCGCCAGGCCGGGTCAATTCGGGATGTGTTGCGGTCACCCGCAATATTCGGATGGTTCGACATTTCGGGCGCCGACGATATTCCGCCGATATTCGGCGGTGAGGTCGTCGAGAAGATCGACCTCTACGGGCCGTCGCCCGAGGGACACGTCGGCCGGGTCATCGTCGGCGTGATGGCCGCAGTCGATGACGTCCCGTCCCTGATGGACAAGGTGCACGACGGGATCGAGCGATTCAAGCGCGGTGGCGTTCGGAAGATCTGGGTGTATCAGGCCCTCGACGACGGACGGGAAGTGATGATCCTGCAGGAGATCGACGACGAACCTAGCGCTCGGCAGTGGATCGATCACCCCGACGCTGCCGCGGAGTGGATGTCCAAGGCTGGCTTCGGCGCCTATCCCACTCAATTCGTTGGCAGGTTCGCCCATCTCATGACGATCGGCGAGCGCTGATCATGTTCGTCTGCCTGTGCCACGGAGTCACCAGCCACGTCGTCGACGAGGTGGTGGCGAGCGGCGCCAAGACCTCGAAGCAGATCGCCGAGGCTTGCGGTGCAGGTGGCGACTGTGGCCGGTGCCGCCGCACACTGCGGGCGATGATCGAAGCGCATTACGCGGTCAACGGCTGCGCATCGCAAACCGTGAGCCGTTAGTCCACCAGCTGGCGGATTCGTTCGGCGCAGAACCCGGTCAGGTCGAAATCACCGGTAAGTAGTCCCTCATTGCGCAGCCTGGTCTCCAGCCGCGAGACCGGGATGCCGACCGCGACCGCCGCCAGCACTTCGTTGTAACGCAGGTTCCGCACTGAGCGACCCGACAATCGCTCGTAGCGCTCGACGGTTTCCTCGCGGGTCGGCGTCCCGTCCAACCGCGCCACACCCTCGTACTCCGAGCACGCCCAGTCGACGAACAGCAGCCACGCCAGATCGGCCTCGTGATCACCGATATAGGCGATTTCCCAGTCCAGCACCGCGGCGACTTCGAACTCCGGCCCGTACAGGATGTTGGACAGCCGGCTGTCGCCCCAGCACAGCACGAGATGCTCGGGTTCATAGATGTTGTCGCGCAACCACTTCACGGCGTCGGCGAGCTCCTGGCACGGGCCGTCCGGCGACGCCCACATGAGCAGCTCGTCGCAGTAGTCGACGACCTGCTGCAACGGGTGCGCGCCCCGCTGTGGCATCAGTAGTTTGTCCAGGCGCAGGCTGCGCCAGTCCAGCGCGTGCACATCGGCGATGGCCTGCACGCAACCCCACCACATGGTGGCTCGCTGCTCGGGGGTGGCGTCGAAATACAGGCCGTGCGAGTGATACGACGGGTAGTCGTTCGCGGTGCCGATCGTCGGCAGCCGCTCCATCACGTAGTACGGCGTGCCGAGGTCCTTGTCATCGCGATCCAGCCAGCACACGGTCGGCACGGTGATCGGTGTGTCCCGCAGCCGGTTCATCACCATCACCTGACGTGTCAGGTCGTAGTCGGGATACAAGCTGTTCGCGGGAGGACGTCGAAACACCAATTGTTTCACCGTCGCTGGCCCGTCGTCGCCATCCTGCTGCAGGTCGAACAGGAACGTCTCGGTGGACAGGCCGCGTTCGGCGGAGCGCCAATTGGTGATGCGTGCGTCGGACGCCCCTGCAATGTTCTGGCGCGCGATCGGCTCGAGCAGCGCAGCGATCTCCTCCGCCGCGGGGCGGCTGGGCGTGGCCGGCGCGGAGCATAGGTCCATGTCAGTTAGGCGCGCGCTTTTGGGTGAAGTCGGCCAACGCGTCGGCGTTGGCGGCTGCGCCGAGCAACTCCGCGAAGTGTGCGATTTCTCTGGCGGTCGCCGCGGCGATTTCGGCGCGGGTCGGTTCGACGATCGTCTGTTTCACCGCCATCAGGCTCGAAATAGGCCGGGAGGCAAGGATTTCAGCGTGGCGACGGGCCTCGGGCAGCAGGTCCTCTGGTTCGCAGACCTTCCATGCCAGGCCCATCCGCTGCGCCTCGGCGGCGTCGACCCACTCCGACGACATCAACAGCCATGCCGCATTCTGCCTGCCCATCAACTGGGGCAGCAGAAACGACGACGCGGCCTCGGGCGCGACGCCGAGGCTGGTGAATGGTGTCTTCAGCCGTGCCGTGGACGACATGAACACCAGGTCCGCATAGCCGAGAATGGTTGCGCCGATGCCGACTCCGACGCCGTTGACCGCACAGATCAGCGGCTTGGGCAGGTCGGCCAGTGCGTTGATCATCGTGGAGAAATGGCTGCCCTGCTCATTGAACGTGGGATCGGTGATGCGCCTCTGCATCTCGTTGAGGTCGTTGCCCGCCGAAAACGCCCGCCCCGCACCGGTCAGCAGCACGACCGCCACCTCCGGATCTGCGGCAGCGTCGTCCAGCGCAACCGCGGTGGCGTGGTAGAGCTCCTCGTTGAACGCGTTGAGGACGTCCGGCCGATTCAGGGTGAGCGTGCGCACCCGGTTGTCGTCGCCGATGTGCAGGATCACGCCAGCAGCGTAAGCGTTAGCCGTTGCTGTACACGCGGGTGGGTGCGACCAGCACCACGGTGCGGCGCTGTTCCGCCATGACCCGGTCGTACTCATCCCAGTTGTCGTGTGTGCCGCCCGCGGCGGTGAACACCTCGCGCAGCAGCAGCCGCAACTGGTCAGCGCCGGTGAGCCAGGGCTGCGGATCGTCAGGTCCGGCGAGCTCGGCACGGCCCTCGACCGTCGCCCACATCCAGCCCTTGCGGAATGTCACGGCGACCTGCGGACGTGCCCGCAGGTTCGTGAGCTTCACTTTGCCGTAGGTGACGAAAGCGAGGACGTCCGCACCACTGGCCGGATGCGGAAACTTGCCGGCGTTGACGAGCGAGGCCTGGATGGTGCCGTCCGCGCGCAGCGTCGACACCACCGCGAGCCCGCTCTCGTCGGAGGCCAGCGCAACCGCGTCGTCAAGCGTGGTCATCGGATCCCCGTCCCGGCGGGGGCGAACGGCGTCCGGAACACATAGCGACTTGTCGGCACCGTGTCGACATCGCGATTCGCACCGAACGCGGCGGTGCTGGCCACCATGCGTTCCATCCGGTCGCGCAGATCGTCGTCGTCGGCGGCACCGAAGAACGCGTGCAGATCGGATGTCGCCTCGATCGGGAAGAGTTCCTCGACGATCGCGTTGATGACCGGCGCGCCGGGCGTCAGTGCGTGCACGACTGCATTCTGCGTGTATCCGAAGGTCGACTGCGTCTCGATGGCCACCGGCGTGTGGTCGATGTGCCAGCGCTGCCGCCATGTCGCCTCGTCGAGATCGTCGGGCCGGCGAAGCAGCGCGATGTTCGCCAACCCAGGGGTGCGCTCCCCCGGCGCGGTGTTCGGCGGCGGCAGCGGCACCGATTCGGTCACGAGATACGCCGCCACGTCGTCGCACTCCTTTTCCAACCGTGCGATCGCGGAGCGCACGTGGTCGCCATAGGACTGGTGTGTCCATAGCGTCACGAATCCGACCACCGGTGGGTCCAGCCTCGTCAGAGTCATCAGTGAGTCACGCACCGGGTCGTCGCGCACATTGACTGCGAGTCCCGGCGTACCGATGTCGAGAAGGTCGGCGGCGACGTCGTCGCGCAGTCGACTGCACCACGTTTCGTCCGCATCGGCGCCCCGCAGGGTGATGATCACCTTTTCCACGAACAGAACCTAGCGCGTCGTAGCGCTCAGGCTTCGAGCCTTTCGCGGATGCTGGCAAGTCGTCGTCTGAGTTCGGCCTCGTCGATGATGCCGCGAGCCACCAGGGAGTGCGCCAGCGACACGAGCTGGTTCTCCGGATAGGGCAAGTCCGCGTACACCGTCGCCGACAGCGCGTCTTCCTCGTCACGCCGCTCTTTGAAGTCGGGGACATTGTCGTCACACGCGGCGAGGTCGAGGGCGTCGCATAGCCCGTCGAGGCTGGTCTTCCATGGCGGCACGGGGTTTTCGACACCGTACTTCGCCGCCATTACCGGCCAGACCTGATTGCGCTCGACGATTTCCTGCAGGGCCTCGATGCGCTCAGTCATCCGGCGGTCCCTGGGTGGATGGCTGGCCGGGTTTCGGTGATCACGTTGGTGGTGACGCCGGCTTTGGGCAGTGCTACACCGATCAGGCAGTCGCGGGTGAGGATCTCGGTCAGCTGGTCTTCGTCCCAGTCATCGGTGCCCTCGGGGCGCATGGGCATCACCATGAAGCGATGCTTTTGGTTGGAATCCTGTACGTGGATGGAGATTTCGTCAGGCAGGTACAGCCCGAACTCCGCGAGCACCTGGCGCGGCCAGCGGACCATGCGACGGCGGTAGTTGGGCGTGCGATACCACTCGGGCGAGTTGCCGAGGATCGGTCGGGGGTAGCAGGAGCACAACGCACAGACGATGACGTTGTGCACCGTTGGCGTGTCCGCGAGGATCTGGAACGCGGTGAAGTCGCTGGGGGTGCCGAAACCCGTGGGCTCCATCCAGTCGACACCGACCTCCTTACTGGCCGTCATCGGTTCGGCGAGCGCGAGCTTCTTGAACTCCGGATCCAGCCACGCCTTGGCCACCAGACGCGCCGCGGGTGTCGGGCCGATCTGCTCTGCGAACTCGGTGAAGCGGCGGTGCTCCTCCGCGGTGAAGATCCCCTTCTCAATGCACAGTTCACGCAGCGCGATTTCGAGGACTTCGAAGTCGGTGATTTCATCGACCATCGGCTTAACGGTGCGATCGTGATCGTGATCGTGACCGTGTTCAGTCATTCAAATTCCTTTCCGGACAGCTTATTTGGCGGCTTGCAGCCAGTGTTCGGGAATTTCGGTCTGGACGACATCGTCGGTGGTTCCGGTGTAGCCGTCCCACAGCTCGGACATGTTGAGCCGAACGACGTAGAACCATTCCGGTGTCGCAGGACGGTCCCAGGTCTCGTCCTCCGCGGCCGGGCTTTCGTAGGCCACCGCCGCGATTTCGCCTTTCGCGCCGCGCACGTACTCCGGCGTGCGGGTGTAGAAGATCACCGGAAGCTCGCGTACCACCACCGCGTCGCCGACCTTGAACTTCGGCTGCCCGGCCTGACCGGCGTACACCTGCGGATCGCCCTTGCCCACTGCGCGCTTGTGGTGCTCATTGCGTTTGACCTGCGACCCGTCGCCCTCGGACTTCGGCTTGGCCTCCAACTGCTTGCCGTCCAGGCCGCCCGCATAGCGCTCCTTGACCTCGGCCATCCGCTCACTCAGCTCGGTCAGGCCGATGTGGTGCTTTTCGACCAGAACGCGCGCGACGGCCAGCAGCCAGCGACCGTAATACGGCAGTCCCAGATACTCGGCGCGGCCCACGTCGACGTTGCCTATCCGGCGACGCTCTTCGGAGAGCCATATCCCGCGCCACGCCAGTACCTCGCAGATCACGTAGGTCATGTGCTCCCACAACTCGTACTGCTTGTTCTCGTACTTCATCGGGGCATCCGGCTCACCGCCCACGTCGTGGACGGGCTTCAGGTAGGCGGTGATGCGATCGTGGTCCAGAAGATCAGGCGTCGGGGCATCCGGAAGTTCGGGATATGCGGACTTGAGTCGGGCGACCAGATCCAACTGAGCTGCACGCTCCGCGGCGGTACTCATGAAAGCTCCCTTCGATCTCGGACAGAGTGAGCAGGCGACGCTTCGCAAAGCGCAACTGGGACCTGAGGACGCGAAATCCACGGGATCTGGAAAAACGGAAAGAATCCGGCAACGCCGACAGCGACGACATCATGGTCGCCCATCGGTCCCTCCAGATTCGCTCATCCGATCCGGTTAGCTGAACGTACCTCCGATAGCCCCGCTAAGGGAGCGAAATCGGCGGCATGGGTATGTGCTGTGTCGCAAAGCATTTGATGGATGAGAGGCCCGGAGTCGTTTCTGAGCGTTTTGCCGCTTCCTTGTATCACGCCGACTCGGCCGCGTGTTACCGCGTGTGCTGCACCATTCGGTGGCCGTGGTGGAGTCAGAATAGGCAGGTGACCACGGCCGGCCGGGTGATCGATAGCCTGCGGCTGACGACACCAGACGTCGGCGCGGTGTCGCGCAGCCTGCTCGGGGTGCTGGCGATGACGGCGGTCGCGCTGGCGTCGGCTTCTCCGTCGGCTGCGGTATGGGCCGCAAGCGCGGCGGCGATCGCCGGCGCGATTGCCATGCAGGACAGCCCGGCCGGACGGGTGCCACTGGTCATCGCGGTGTCGCTGCAAATGGGCGCAGTCGTGTTTCTGGGTGCAGTGACCGCGCCCTACAACGCGGCGTTCATCGCCATCGTCGCGGTGTGGTGCTTTGCCGCAGGCATGCAGTGGGCGCTCGGCAGCAAACCGGGCCTGGTCGCGACGGCTAGCGCCGCCCTATTGGTGATCGCGCCGCCGGTCGCGCCGTCACCTACCGCGGTGGTGTTTTCAACGCTCCTCACCGTTGCCGCCGGGTGCATTCAGGCGGCGCTGATCGCCGTGTGGCCGCCTCAGCGCTGGCGGGTGCAGCGTGATGCGCTGACGCGCGCGTACCGGCAACTGGCCGCCGATGCTCGCCGTGTCGCCTCCGATCGTGACGCCTCGGTGGGCGCCGCCCCACTCACGTGGCTGCGCGAAGCGTTCGTCGACAGCGATGCGACTCAACGACCGCTGGCGTATCACGGCGGCTATCGGCTGCCCGAGCGGATCACCACGACGCTGGGCGCCCTGCGCGGTGGCGACGAGGGCGTTTCGCAGGTGCTGTCTCCCGCCGCTGATTTCCTCGACGCGATCGCGAACCAAAACCACACCGCTCGGCGGGACGCCGAATACGCACTGGCGCGGGCCGACACGGCGGCGGCAGCGGTGAGCGGACCGAAAGCAGCTGCCGCGCAGCGTTTTTCACAGCAACTGCGCGAGGCCTCCGCGTCGCGGTTCGGTGAACTCCGCCGTCCCGACCTGATCGGCTCGCTCCTCGCGGCCGCTGGCGTGATGCGTGGCCACCTGACGTGGACGTCGCCGGTGCTGCGGCACGCCATCCGGCTGTCGTCGGCCACCGCACTGGGGGTGGCCGCGGATCGATTCGGTGCCGTGGCGCACGGCCACTGGATTGCATTGACCGTGCTGATGGTGCTGCGCCCCGAGACGGCCCACACCTATACGCGCTGCATCGGGCGGGTGGCGGGTGTCGCTGTCGGAATCGTGGTCGCGTCGGCGCTGACTTTGGTGTGGCAGCCGACGGGTTCGTCGGCTGCCGTTGTGGCGGCGGTTTTTCTCGTGGTGACGTACGTGGTCTCCCGGTTCGGATACCTCGCGGTTAGTGCGGCGTTGGCCGCGACCATCATGTTCCTGCTCGACATTGACGCCGCGGCGGCCGGTGCGGCCATCGAAGACCTGTTGTTCGCGGTGGTCATCGGCGGCGGTCTGGCGGTGGTGGCGCATGTCGTGCTGCCGGATCACGGGTTGATTCGGCTTCGCCAGCGCGCCGGTGAACTGCTGAAGTCCGAAATCGACTATGCGGCAGCGGTTGTCAAAGCATTCGTGCATCAACTCGATCATCCTGCCGAAGCGTTGTCGGCGGCGTGGCAGCGAGCGTTTCGGGCCCGCGCGGCTTTTGAGGCGGCATCCGGTGCGACGTGGGCGGATTCACGTGAGCTCCGGCGGTGGCTGCGATCGTATCGAGCGGCGCTGAACGCAGTCACCAGTGCGTGCACTTCGCTGGAGGGCAGCCTGGCCAGTGAACCGTCGACGGCGCTGACGCCCGAGTTCGTCGCCGCCGTTGACGATTATGTCGACGCGCTGCGGGGAGCACCCTCCAGTGCGGCCACGCCGTGGACCGTCGATATCGACGAGCTCACAGCGGCGAGTCAACAGGTGCGCGAGCAAGGCGCAAGGCTTGCCGCCGACAACGCGGGGGCGCGGGTACTCGTCGCCGAAGTCACGATGATCACCAGAAGCCTGGCCGGCATCGCCGCTACTCGCGAACCCACATCGCCGTGATCCGCAGCGTTGAGCATCTGCCTCCGACATATTTTGGTCTTTGCGGTGGGTTATCCCCAGGCGCGAATTCGTTCACAGGTTTGTGGCTGGTTGAGCGTGACGGTCGGTGGTTGGCATGTGTGTTCGATAGCGTTGCGGTATGGGCAGTTTCGTCACCGCGGAGGCGGCTCGCGAGCGGTATCGCGAGCTGTCCGATCAGGTCGAGGCCGCCTATGCCGAGATGCGCACACTGCCCTGTGATCAGGTGGGCAACGAGTTTCGGGTCGAGCTGGCCCAGCGCCTGGAGAATCAGGATCGCACCAATCGCGGCCTGACGTATGCCGTGTTCGGCCACATCGCCGACCCGCCCGACCAGACCGCCATGGCCCCGGCACTGGTCAACAACATGGCGGCCCGGCTACGGCTGCCGCCCAAAGAGATCAAACGCCGGATCAAGACCGCCGCCCGCATCTGCCCCCGCCGCCAACTCACCGGGCCCCCACTACCCCCCGAGCTTGCGCTGGTGGCCGAGGCGATGGCGGCCGCAATGATCGGTGAGGATCACCTGCAGGTGATCAGCGGGGTCCTCGACAGACTGCCCTCCTGTGTGTCGGTGACCGATCGCGCCGACGTGGAAGCCAGCCTG
>JAJKIB010000571.1 GCA_021154745.1 Mycobacterium sp. | reverse complement strand
CGGCATCGGGCCGCCCGACGCGGATGTTCTCCCACAGAGTGTCGTCGAACAGGTAGACGTCGTTCTGGACGACCTTGCGGACCTCTCCGGAGGACGTGCCGTTGAACCAGCCCAGCGGCAGCCGGCCCAGTGTGTCGACGATGCGACGGCGCAGCGACCGTTGCAGGTCGACATCGGCGAAATGCGTGATCGTCAGCGCCGTGTTCACTGGCCCGTCGGAGAGCAGCACGCGCCCGAGTTCGACGATGCCAACGAACGGCACCACCGTGGCGGCCGATGCGATCCACTGGATCCGTTGCGCCTTGGCCGTGGCGCGCCGAACCGGGGCGAGCAGCTGCTGTAGCGCCAGCGCGTCGAACTTCGCGCGGCGCGTCGCATCGCCTCCAGGCGTCGCCGAGTCGGGTTCGACCTCGGGCGTCGATTGCACAGCCGTCAACCACCCTCCAGCGGTGTAGGTAAGGATGCCTAACCGTAGTGGGTGGGCGCCGGAATTTGTGGGCTAGCGCGTGGCTACCGCAGCGTGGTGATCGCCAGCGGCTCGTCGCTCCCGGTCACCCTGATATCGACCGTGCGAATCTGCGAGGTCGGGATGCTCGTCGCCGCCGACAGGCCCGTCGCCTCATCTCCGGCGGGCTTCCACGACCCCACCGCTTGCTGGACGCCGTCGTGCGTCGTCACCACGATGTCGTAGCTCTTGACGTTGCGCGACCAGTCCTTGGTGTACTGGCAGGCCCAGTTCAGCTCCGTGCCCCACTTCTTCTCGCTGACGGCGAGCTCGGCGGTCAAGCCACCGCGCGGGGTCGGCTGCATCGCCTGCATCGCCACTGTCTGTGCCGGCGGCGCGGACTGCGGGAAGAGCGTCGCTCCCACGACCGCACCGGCGATCAAGAGTGCCGCTGCGGACGCAACCGCCGCCGCTAACCACGTGCGCCGAGTTCGCTGCTGCCGCTTGGCAGCTGCCTGCGCCAGCGACGCAACGTTGTCGGGCCGCGCCTCGGACGGCGGCGCGCCGGCGAGGTTGGTCAGCGCGACCGCTTCCTCACGGCTCAGCGCGTTGAGGATGCCGGGCATCCCCGCAAGGTCGGTGAGCTCGGTAGCACGCGCCGGGTTGGCCGCGAGATAGTTTTCGTAGGTTCGCCGGTCTTCCAGGCTCAGCGCGCCCAGAACATAGGCGGCGTCCCACTCGGCAAGGTCGTCGTCGGGCTTGAAGTTCGTCACCGGACAACCCCCCTTTCCTGCAACGCGATTCGCAAGGCCCGAAGCGCGTAGTGAAGCCTGGATTTGACGGTTCCCTCAGGAATACCCTCTTGCTGCGCAATGTCGGCCACAGTTTGGCCGAGATAGTAAGCGCGGACGATCACTGTGCGATGGTCCTCGCTGAGCGACAGCAGCCCGTCCGACAATATCCACTTGTCGAACGCCGGGCCCATCGCGTCGGGCGACGGCCGTTCGGGGAGATATTCGGTCTGCAATTCGCGGGTGTACCGGGCGCTGCGCCGGTCGTCGATCACCAGATTGCGCGCGACGGTGAACAGCCATGCGCGCACGTTGTCCGTCGGCTGCTCAAGCACCTCCGGCTTGCGCCAGAGCCGAAGCAGCGACTCCTGCACCACGTCTTCGGCGAACGGCATGTCACCCCTGGTCAGTCTCAACACGTAACGCAGCAGCGACTGGCCGTGCTCGTTGTGCACGGCCCGCAGCAGCGCCGCCTGCTCGGAATCGTCAGTCATGACTCATGCACCGCGCATCCCTTGCTTTCGGTCGGCCTTTGTTGAGCGCCTTTGTTGAGCACAACGATGCAACGCGGGTGAATCGTTCAACAGAGTTTGCGCAGATTGTTACAGGTCGGGCGGCTGAGCGGCGGACCGGCGGTTGGCCCGAACGAGACGTTGTTCAATCTCGGGCTGCCACCGGTCCGCGAGGAAGGCGAACGCGGATTCCTCACCTACGACACCAATGAAGGAAGACTGCACGCCCCGGTTGAGACACCCGCCGATCCGCGCACTGTGCTCTGACCCAACTGTCTTCGAAGGAGTCGGCATGACTTCGCTGGACAAACGCGCCGGTCCGGTGACCGCCGTCAACATGTTCAACATCCGTCCGGACAAGCTTGAGTCGTTCGTAGCCGTCTGGCCAGAGCTGGTCGAGTTCATGACCAAGCAACCCGGTTTCCGCTCGTCTACACTCCTTCGGGCGTTGTTGCCCAACTCCCGCTTCCAGCTGATCAACAGCGCAGAGTGGGACAGTGCCGCCGAGTTGCACGCCACGATGGCTGAACCCAAATTCCAGGCGCGTATGAGCGCTGCGATCGACGAATTCGGCGTGGCCGCCCAACCGGGCCTTTACCGCGTCGCCGTCGAGAACGCAACGCCGCTGTGACGGCTCTAGAAGACCCCGTCATCGAGCGACTCGAAAACCATTGGCGCGGTTAGCTAATCCAGGAGTGTGCGAACCACTGCGTCGGCCAACAGCCGGCCCCGGTCAGTGAGCACCAGCCGGTCGGCCTCCATCGCGACAAGCCCGTCGTCGATCGCGGTCCCGGCGCGCTCGCGTTCGCCGTCGTTCAAATCCGCCACCGGTAGCCCGTCGCGCAGCCGCAGCCGCAGCATCACGTCCTCAACGTGGCGCGTCGCAGCATCGAGTCGCTCGAAGTCGGTCACCGGCAGCAGCCTGTCGGTCAATGATTGCGCATAAGCGTTGGGGTGCTTGACATTCCACCAGCGGGTCGCGCCAACGTAACCATGCGCCCCCGGTCCGGCGCCCCACCACTCGCCGCCGTTCCAGTACCCGATGTTGTGCTTGCATTCGCCGCCGGGCCTGCTCCAGTTGGACACCTCGTACCAGTCGAAGCCCGCCGCCGACAGCCGCGCGTCGAGCAACTCGTAGCGTTGCGCCAACACGTCGTTGTCGGGAGCCGCGATCTCGCCGCGCCGGACCCTGCGCGCCAACGCCGTCCCATCCTCGACCACCAGCGCGTAGCCCGACACATGGTCGACGCCGGCTTCGATCGCCGCATCCACGGAGCGCCGCAGGTCGTCGTCGGACTCCCCCGGCGTGCCATAGATGAGGTCGAGGTTGATGTGGTCGAAGCCGGCATCGCGGGCTTCGCGCGCAGCGTCGAGCGCCCGGCCCGGCGAGTGCACCCGGTCGAGCACCGCCAGCACGCGCGGCGCCACCGACTGCATGCCGAGCGACACCCGGGTGAACCCCGCCGTCCGCAATTGCTCGAACAGTTGCGGCGATGTGGATTCTGGATTCGCCTCCGTCGTGACCTCCGCGTCTGCGGCCAGGGTGAAGTGCGCTCGCAGCGAGTCGAGCACCGCCTGAAGACCGTCACCGCCCAGCAGCGAGGGCGTCCCGCCGCCGACGAAAACCGTGTCGACCGATGGTGGCGCGCCCAGCCGCGACGCTGCGAGACCGAGCTCCGCGCGCAGCGACTCCAGCCATTCGCCGGGGTTCGCACCGCCCAACTCGGCGGGCGTGTAGGTGTTGAAGTCGCAGTAGCCGCAGCGCGTCGCACAGAACGGCACATGGATATAGATGCCGAACGGCCGGCCCGGCACGGTAGCCAGCCCGGGAAGCTCAACAGGAGCCGTTCGGATCGTCATACCACCAGTCTCCCAGAGCCGACTTTTACTCACCGTGAGCGCAAATCTCGCCCGGTTAGGGCTGGTGCGGGTATCCGTGGCACAATTGGCGACGTGACTGCCGCCCGGAGCCTTACTCACCGCGTCTCGCTGGTGGCCCGGCGGCATGTCGACTTCAAGCGCGTTTGTACCTGTTGTTGTCTGCCTTGCTGCGCTTGATCTAGGACCCAGCCCACCCCGTACTTCAGCTGGCCGCCGGATCTGCGCCGCCGGACAGCCCCGGTGATAGCGCGCGATCCGGCTCCACAGAGGAGCCAAACCACATGACCACCGCAAAGCCCATCAAGCGCCCGCGAGGCGAGGGCCAGTGGGCGCTCGGCTACCGCGAGCCGCTCAACCCCAACGAGCAGTTCAAGAAGGACGACGACGCGCTGAACGTGCGCGCCCGCATCGTCGACATCTACTCCCAGCAGGGCTTCGACAGCATCGACAAGCAGGATCTGCGCGGCCGGATGCGCTGGATGGGCCTGTACACGCAACGCGAGCAGGGCTACGACGGCACCTGGACCGGCGACGAGAACGCCGACATCCTCGAGGCCAAATACTTCATGATGCGGGTGCGCTGCGACGGCGGCGCGCTGACCAACGCCGCACTGCGCACGATCGGTGAGATCTCCACCGAGTTCGCCCGCGACACTGCCGACATCAGCGACCGCGAGAACGTGCAGTACCACTGGATCCGCATCGAGGATGTGCCGCAGATCTGGGAGCGGCTGGCCGCGGTCGGCCTGCAGACCACCGAGGCGTGCGGCGACTGCCCCCGCGTGGTACTGGGCTCGCCGCTGGCCGGCGAGTCGCTCGACGAGGTGCTCGACCCGACATGGGCGCTCAACGAGATCGTCAAGCGCTACATCGGCAACCCGTCATTCTCGAACCTGCCCCGCAAGTACAAGACGGCGATCTCCGGTCTGCAGGATGTCGCCCACGAGATCAACGACATCGCGTTCATCGGCGTCAACCATCCCGAGCATGGCCCGGGTCTTGACCTCTGGGTCGGCGGCGGCCTGTCGACGAACCCGATGCTGGCCCAACGGGTCGGCGCCTGGATCCCGCTGGACGAGGTGCCCGACGTCTGGGAGGCCGTGACCTCGGTCTTCCGCGACTACGGCTACAGGCGGCTGCGGGCCAAGGCGCGGCTGAAGTTCCTGATCAAGGACTGGGGCATAGAAAAGTTCCGTGAAATTCTCGAAACGGAATACCTGGGCCGCAAGCTGATCGACGGCCCAGCACCCGAGCCCGTCAAGCACCCGATCGACCACGTCGGTGTGCAGAAGCTGAAGAACGGCATGAACGCCGTCGGTGTCGCACCGATCGCGGGCCGGGTGTCCGGCACGATCCTGACGAAGGTGGCCGATCTCGCCAAGATCGCGGGTTCGGACCGTATTCGGTTCACCCCGTATCAGAAGCTGGTCATCCTGGATGTGCCCGACGACAAGCTCGACGCCTTGGTCGCGGGGTTGGATGCGCTGGGACTTCCGTCGTCACCGTCGCACTGGCGAAAGAACCTGATGGCCTGCACCGGCATCGAGTACTGCAAGCTGTCGTTCGCCGAGACCCGCGGCCGTGCGCAGGTGCTGGTTCCGGAGCTGGAGAAGCGGCTGGAGGACATCAACGCCCAGCTCGATGTCCCGGTCACCGTCAACATCAACGGCTGCCCGAACTCGTGCGCCCGCATTCAGGTCGCCGACATCGGGTTCAAGGGCCAGATGGTCGACGACGGCCACGGCAATTCGGTCGAGGGTTTCCAGGTGCATCTGGGCGGCAGCCTGGGTCTGGACAGCGGTTTCGGCCGCAAGTTGCGTCAGCACAAGGTGCT
>JAJKIB010000570.1 GCA_021154745.1 Mycobacterium sp. | reverse complement strand
GACACATAAGCTATGCCAGTGCTGAGCAGAGTTCTGATAGGCGTTCTGGGAGCAGCGGCCGTCGTCGGCCTGCCTGGTGTTGCGGGGGCTCAGCCTCCGCCGGAGCCTGCACCGCAGCCGCCACCGCCGCCCAATGTCAACGCATTGGCGCCGGTCAAACTGTCGGAGTACGCGGTGATGGACAACAACTGGTTCGCGTTCAGCACCCCGGAGGGACTGACGTGTGTGCTCCAGAAGGGCAACGGCTACGGCTGCAGTGGTCCCATCCCGGGAGCCCCTGAGGGCGCGAATCTGGTCAGCGGTTCCTACGGCGGCGTGCCGGGCTTCGCCAATACGGCCGCCTCGGTGTTCGCCGTGGCGGGTGCGGCCAAGCCGCTGCCGGCTGGTTCGCGGATCAGCTACCAGACCGTCAGCTGCGGCAACGACGGCACGAACACGACGTGCGTCGACAGCCGCAATCAATCGGGCTTCGTGATCAGCCCGGCAGGCAGCTTCATTCTCAACGAGTCGAATCCGCTGCTGGACCGTCCCGAGGGCACCAACCCGTTCATGAACTGAGTGTCTGTGCCTCGAATCGGGTACTCGTAACGAACGAGTCCGAGGAGGCACGCATGGCAAAAGATCATGGTCCAAGCGTCAAGGACGACAAACAGTACGAGGGCCTGCGCAAGAAGGGCATGAGTAAGTCACGGGCCGCCAAGATTGCCAACACGCCGGGAGCCGAGAAAAAGGGCGGCAAAAAGGGCGGCAAGAAGTCAAGCTAGTCGCGCCCGTTTGTCAGAAGCCCGAGCCGTGGACCTCGTGGCCGGGCTTTTCGGCGGCCAGTCCGCGGTAGGCGTCCTCAACGGTGGCGCCGTGATTGATGACCGCGTCGACTTCGCGCGCAATCGGCATGTTGAGCCCGTACTTCTCGGCGAACTCCATCACCACGCTGGAAGCCTTCACGCCCTCGGCGACTTGATTCATCGACGCAATGATCTCGTCGATCGGCTTGCCGGCGCCGAGTTGTTCGCCGACATGGCGGTTTCGACTGCGCTGGCTGGTGCAGGTGACGATCAGATCGCCCATGCCGGCCAGCCCGGCGAAGGTATCGCGGTGTCCGCCAACGGCTTCGCCCAGCTTGGACATCTCGCGCACCGCGCGGGCAATGACCATGGCACGAGTGTTCTCGCCGATGCCCAGCGAGTAGCCCATACCGACGGCGATCGCATAGACGTTCTTCAGTGCGCCGGCGATCTCGACGCCAACGACATCGTCGGTGGTGTAGGTCCGAAAACGTCTCGTGCGGAACAACTTTGCGAGGGTGGCGGCCAGGTGCGGGTCGGGCATCGCCAGCACCGCCGCGGCGGCGTAGCCATCGGCGACCTCGCGGGCGATGTTGGGCCCGGCAAGGATCCCGGCTGGGTGTCCGGGCAGAACCTCGGTAACGATCTGTGACATGCGGTAATTGGTGCCCTGCTCGAGACCCTTGACCAGCGACACCACCGGCACCCAAGGCCTCAGCTCCTTGGCGAGCTCCTCGAGCACTCCGCGAAACCCATGCGACGGGACACCCATGACGACCACGTCGGCGGTGTTGGCGGCCTCGGAGAAGTCGGTGGTGGCGCGCAGGCTGGGGGACAACTCCACCTCGTTGCCGAGGTACTTCGAGTTGCGGTGGTTCTGGTCGATGTCCTTGGCCGTCTCCTCGGACCGCACCCATTGCAGCGTGGGCCCGCGCCTGGCGCAGATGGACGCCACAGTTGTGCCCCAGGATCCTCCGCCGAAGACGACGACGTTGGGTTCGCGTTGCGCAGGTGCCATGCCGATCAGCGTATTGCCGACACGTGCCGTTTCACCGGTAGTTGACGAACTGCAGCGCGACGTCGAGGTCGGCCTTCTTCAGCATGGCGATGATGGCCTGAAGGTCGTCGCGCTTCTTGGAACTCACACGGACCTCGTCGCCCTGGATCTGGGTCTTGACGCCCTTGGGTCCCTCGTCGCGGATGAGCTTGGTGATCTTCTTGGCGTCCTCGCTGCTGATGCCCTGCTTGATGGTGCCGCTCACCTTGTAGGTCTTGCCGCTGGCCTGCGGCTCGCCGGCGTCGAAGGCCTTCATCGAGATATCGCGCCGGATGAGCTTTTCCTTGAAGACGTCGATGGCGGCCTTGGCGCGCTCCTCGGTGGAGGAGGTGATGGTGATGGTCTCCTCGCCCTGCCATTCGATCTTGGTGTCGGTGCCGCGGAAGTCGAAGCGGGTGGCCAGCTCCTTGGCGGCCTGGTTCAGCGCATTGTCGACCTCCTGGCGGTCAACCTTGCTCACGACGTCGAACGATGAATCCGCCATTGGATCCGCTCCTCCTGGGCTCTCTGGTGCGTTTTCGTCTTAGGCCCATCCTCGTTGTACCCTGCTAGTCGCACCAAACCGGGTCACGGTGTGGTGCAGCACCCAGGCAGGTTGCCCGAGCGGCCAATGGGAGCGGACTGTAAATCCGTCGGCTAACGCCTACAGTGGTTCGAATCCACTACCTGCCACGCTGGTCAGACCAGGTAGATAGCTGATCTAGTTCTTGCGAATACAAGAGCAAAGGGCGAGCGTTCCAGGACGCAGCGCAATTTGACGGCTCTAGAGCCGTTAGATGGCTAGCAGCACGTTATTGCAGGCCAGACGGCGAAACCAACGCAGCAGGTCGGTGCGTCTGACCAGTTATGGACGACGTGCCCTGCAGTTTGGCTTTGCCACCGTCTTGCGGCACATGCCACCGCAGCATCACCCCAACCGTGGTGCAATTAGCAGGTGTGGACCCCGGGGCTCTTAGTCGAACCATCCCATTACCGTTCCAACAACGTCAGAGCAGAAGTCGCTGACCGCATCGACCACGTCGTCGACGGCATCATGCGCCGCGTCCGTCGCTGATTGCGCTTCAGCTTCAACCGCGGCCTTGAAGTCTTCGAAGGCCCCGGGCACCTGGTCCAGCAGATTCATGATCTCGGTGCCGTATTCGCTGAGACGTGCCCCGACTTCGGCGGCCGTGGTGTCGAACCACTTTGCCAGCGCGGCGACGTAGTAGTTGTGTTGCGGGTCGCCGAGCTGCGAGCGCAGGATCTGCTCCTCGCTCGTGGCGTCATAGGTGGACCAGTTGCGGCAGGCAACCTGGTCGGCGGCCGGGAGCGCGCCGTCGAGAAGGTTCGTAACGTTGACGATGCCAGCACCGCTTTCGGAAGTGTCCCAGCCGAGGGGCACGTGCGCCGTGGTCTGGATCACGTGCCGGTAGACCTCCGCGAGCTTGCGGTCGTTTTGGTACTGCTGCAACAGCGTTTGTCGGCCGTGGTGCCGTAGCCATAACGCCGCTGCGCCCGCGATTGTGGGCGCCGCGAAGGACGTGCCGTTGGATGTGACGACTTTGTTCTCGCCCTCCTGCACATCTGCGCACCAGATACCCGCTCCGGGTGCCGCGATGTCAATCGCGGGGCCCTTCGAGGTGTCCGCCCAGACGGCGTCGTTCAGGGTAGTAGCCGTGGCCGCGATGCAGTCGTCGTAGACAGCGGGCGCCGTGACAAACGGAAAGACTTGTCCAGCGGCAGCGCAGACGATGATGTTCTGGAAAACGGCGAAGCTGATCACACGCTCGAGCCAAGGGTGACAGAGCCCTCCGACGCTGATCGTGATCACGTCGACGTTGGAGCGGATGCAGAACCAGACGCCTTCCGCGAGGTCGACGTTGCTGACGTTGGCGAAGACGGACCGTACCGACCGCACCGGCACAACCGTGACCTGATTGGCCACACCTGTCACCGCCTCGTTGGGTCCGTCGGTGCCCCCGGATGGGTCGGTGGTGCCGATGTTGTCGGGTTGGGAATCGTCAAAATCCGTGAACCCTCCGCGGCTAGCCAGGACACTTGCCGTGGCAGTGCCGTGACCGGGTTGATCGATCCCCGGGTTCGGAAGCGGGTCCGCGGAATCGGTTTCGCCGTCGATGGTGCAGCCCCGCTCGTTCACTGGGACGTAGACACCTTCGAGCTCCGGGTGTTCGTGCGTGCCGGTATCGACCTGGCCGACGCGAATACCTTTGCCGCCGTTGTTTTTTGCCGGCATGTGGATCGCGCGGAGGTTCCAGGCATGATCGTTCGTGGTGGGTACATCGCCTCCGCCCGGCGACGACGAAGACGACGACATCGCAACCAGGTGAGGCGGTCCCAGCGTGCCAGAGGGCGATGTCGGCGGCTGGCCGGGCAGGTTCGGCCGTGGCGGCGGCTCCGGGGTCCGCACCGTCCGCCAGCCCTTCGATGGAACTTCCGGATCGACCCGCACGTACTTACCGGCGTCTCGGATCGTGTAGGCAAGGTCGTACAAGGCGCCCGTGCCGCCGTGAAAAAGGCGCTTTACCGACAGCGGGTCCACGGGAATGGTGAGCACGACGAAATTCGCCAGCTTGAACCGCTGGTCGGTGGGATCGGCGCCACGGAAGAGAAATCTCACGTCGAATGCGGCGCCTGCGGTCAGACCTGCACGCAGTGCGGACGGCGCCGTTAGCCTGCGGTTGGCCCACGACACACCGGCCGGCAGATTGCCGTCGCTGCCAAGGATGCGTCCGACGACCCGGCGGACGCTGGCCAAATCGGCGGCGCGGGGGTCTCAATGACGAACCTCATGGAGGGGCCGCGCTTGCGGTGGGGGACGACGCCGCTGCGGGGCCATCGGATCTTCTGGCCGCCAAGTTCGGCCGCGGCCCTCTGCGTCCGAGTGTTGATGGCCTTCACCGCTTTTGCTTGTTCAGTTGTCAGAGACATGTCAGCACCTCGCCTTTAGGGCGTGAGCAGGATGGAGAAGCCGCCGCTGCGGCCGGGCGGGAACGAGTTGGACTGTTCACTGGTCTGGAAGCGCAGCACTCGCGCGCTGCCAGCGGGCAGACCAAGCGCGTGCACGATGCTGCTTGCTTTGAGGTCAGGCGCGTGCAGTACGTCGCGCAAATAGACCGGGAGGTATTTAGCTATGTCGGGAATTTCAATCCCTTGGGCGAGGCTCGACCCCGGCAGCGGAATGGTGCCGGGGTGGCTCCGGTCGAAGAATCGCAGCTTGTTGGCCACGCGGCGAACGCCCGCCAGAGGCCTGCGGTCGTCGCTGAAGCCGAAGACGCCAGAATGGTTCCAGCCGGTCGGGTTCGCCGAAGAAGACAGACCGCGGCTCTGCGCGCCTGCCAGCGACGCGCGTGAGACACCGCCATGGCCGATGATCATCGTTTGATCGGCAGAGGTCATCTTTGATCCGAGAAGCGATACCAGGCTCCATATGTCGTCGCCGGCGCTGGCGAGAGCGAGACTGCGCTGCGCGACGTGGCGGTGGGTCGAGGACTGCATCACTCCGTCCCACGGGTCGGTCGCCGCTTCGACGGCAGCCACCAGTGTCTCGTGGCCGCCGGCGGTCTGGCTTACCGTCCATCCCGGCGACACCTCGACCAGGCGGTGAGCGTCGCCGCTATCCCGATCACCGAGCTCGAAGTAAGCGCCGCCGATGTAGCGGGGTTGGTAGCGCGAGCTGGCCACACCGGGAAAGAAGCCCAGTTCCACTGACCACGCCCGCACGCGCGCGCCATATGCCGCGAACTTGCCCAGGTTCCAGGCGTGGACGAAGACCCGGTAAGTCTGGCCTGGAACGGGTTTGAGGACCGTCTTAGCGAAATCGAACGGCGCGCCACCCTGGGGCATGAGGTGCACATCGCACGACTCCCAGGCCGGCGTCGCCGACGATAGGGGACGCGCGCCGGTATCACCCTGGGTGGTCCGCAGGATGAGGTAGGGGAAGAAAGTGTCGATACGGCTCTTGGGAGCCAGCTTGCCCAGGATTCGCGTCGCTTTGGCCCCGGTGTCGGAGGGCCGGAAGCGCGGGTTACGGGGTGGCAGCCCCGTGCGTCCGGGTGTCGTGCGGGTGTCCGGCTCACCGTCCTGGTTGGTGCCCCGCGTCTGATCGGCCATCTACAGGTCCGATCCGTCCGGTTTCATGCCGGCCTGCCGCTGAGCCTTCTTGTCGATGGGCGTCGCATCCGTACAATTCGGGTCGTCGACTTCGCGGTAGTGGATATGCAACGGCACATTCGTCCGATAGCGGTTAGCTTGGTGACGGGCATCGTCATCGTTTGCGGCCCACACGGGCAGGAACTGCTCGGGAACCGTACACGGCTGCTCGAAGTCCAGACTCTCTTGTCGATCACCAAGAGAGTCGGTGACATAGACGCGGAAGTCGTCTTCCGGATGGGGAGCCCGGGTTTGAGTGCCCGATTCATGACGGTCGAAGTCCCAGCAGTGGAAGGCATATCCGCGGTCGGCGTCCAGGTTGAAATCCGGCGTTTTGTCGGCGGGATCGGTGAGCCGTTCAATGAGGTAGATGCTGTAGTCCACCGGATTGCCGAGGTGTTTGCTGTTGGGGAAGAGGAGGTGGCAGGCGGCCGACGTTGCAGCGGGTGACGTCGCCGCTTCGAACAGCGCTGCGGCATCCAGGTCGGTTTCACCCGGCTGAAGAAGCAGGGTGGCATCATCGCCTTGCAACCACGGCCCGACATGGGTCAGGTCTGGCTCCCAGCCGATGCGATCGCCTTCCAGGTCCTGCTCTGGATACTGCCACGGGGCGACCCATTGGCTGTTGACCTCTGTGTTGTAGGTCTCGTGCTCGAGAAGCTCCACGTTGAAAGTGAAGGGCGCGAGGGCCGCATTCACCGCAGATGCGGGGTCACGCACTGTCTGTCGTGGGAATGCGGGATCGGCCTCGAACTCGTCGTCATCGTTGGCTCTGCCGGAAGGTTCGTTGAAGTCTTCCGGCAGGGTCGACATGCCTGCCGGGTCATTCAAGTCGGCGATGAGGGTCTGACGTTGATAGCCGGTGCTGAAGCCCAGCGTCGTCAGCCCCGGGTCGATCTCTTCGGGCTTCGGCGGCAGAAAGCCTTCGTAGACAAGGAGTTTGCGTGACGCCATGTAGAGCGAATACACCGGCATCACTACGAAGTAGTAGATGAGCTCACGGCCCAGAAAGGTCAGGACGTCAAGCGCAAGGCTGGGGATGATCGTCAGGAGCCACACGACGACCTGTGCGATGTAGTTCGCCCACGCGTAGATGGCCAAGGCGATCGCGATCACGCTGGCGAGCGCGTCGGTCTGCTCCGGAAACCATGGGGTTGCCTCCGGGTCGCCGCCGAGCTGGTCATCCTCAGGCAACTCGATGCCGTCGGGTGGCGTCGGGAAGTAGTGGGGTTGGACTATCGGCGGCGGGCTCGGCTTCCAGGGCGTGAGGCCATCACTGGAGGTCAAGCGGAGGTACCGGAAAGCGACATTCCACATCTCGTTGAGGGCCTCGGCACTGGGCCGGCCGCTGCCTTCGTGACTGAAGGCGCCCGCACTTTCCAGGACCCGAGGCTGCGTTTTGTCCCCATAGACCTGCTTCATTGTCTTCTGCAATAGCTCGATGAGATGAGGCGGCAGCGAGCCGGGGTCCATGTCGAAGAGCTCCTTGCGCTCCTCTTCAGCGATGGCCGTGTCTCCGACGCTGTAGGCCGGGAAGTGGTCGAAGTAATCGTAGGCCGGTGCGTCGGTGCGCCCATCGTATTCTGGCTTGTCCGTACGTGTCCGGAAGGCGATACGGAAGTGCAGCGCTGAACGGCCGAGCTCGTCGTAGAGGGTGTCGCCGCCGTGGTCGACGTTGTAGGCCGCGGCGTCCATGTGGTTCTCCACCAGATGGTGGCGCTGCCAGTGCAGGCGGAACGGGCCGCCGGACTTCGCGTTGGTGAACGGATGGCCGGTTACATCGGTGGCGCAATGGGTTGTCCAGCCGAGGGCGAAGGCCAGCTGGGCCTCCCCGTCGTGGCGGGCGTCGTCGACTCGTCTCTGCTCGACTGCGCTAAGGCGGTGTCCACCCTGCTTAAGCTGCGTTTCCAAGCGCACGGAGTTGTCGAAGGTCTCCTTGGCGTTGCTCCAGAGAGCACGTGCAAACTCATAGGTCTGGCGGTAGTGGAACATGTCTGACCAGTAGAAGCCGGAGTCGCCGAGACCCTGTGGTACGCCGCTCGTCAACTCGCCGAACCAATCGTCGAGCCGGGTGACGAAATCGCGGACCAAGTTGAACTTGGCGGCGTTGAGCTCGTCGGTAATCTGGGCAAGCTGCTGGCTGAGGCCGCCCGTGAGCTGTGAGGCCAAGTCCGCCGCGTTGGCTTTGATGGGCCCCGTCAGGTCGCCCCACTGGCCGACAAAGAGCTCATCAACGGTGTTCCAGCCGCCGATCAGGAATTGTGTGACGTTGAGCAAGACGTTCGCGGTGGGCTGCCGGAAGTCGGGCAGCAGGAAGAACAGGTCCGGGCCGAGCGCGCCCACTGCCAGGTAGTTCCGCCAGCGACGACCGATTTCACCGAGTTCCTCTGAACGCATCCCGAGGTTATCCAGCACCGCGGCGCCTTCGGGGGGCTTCAGGCGGTCTACCACCAGCTTGGCTGCCTCCATATGAATAAACCAGCCGGGCATCGGTATCCCCTTCTGAACCGGAGCATCTTGGAATATCGGGAAGCCTGAACGTCGGGCAAATAGCTTTCTTGCGGCACTTAATATTCCAGCCATACTCTCGAGCGTTGTCAACGAAAAGGCTCTTGCAAGAGAGCCAGCGCCGACGGCTTTTTAGGCGACATCGGTTCCTTATGTCTTTGTCGGATACCGCGCCGTTGCGCACGGGTGCGACCCGGTGAGGTGCGTTGACTGTGCGCCAAATTGCAGTCAGCCGCCCGCGAGCTAAGTTAGCCATAGCCGAAAACTGATCCCAGCGTCATCCCAGCAGCTAGGGGTTTACGCAACCTCACCGCAAACCTCCGCAACTCAACGGATAGCCTGCGCTAGGTCACAGCTCGGCGGTGAGAAGTGTTGCGGCACGGTGCGAATCTGGGCTAGCCCAAGCTATCTACCAGCGTCAACGCGGGTTAGCTGAAACCGACCGCAAACGCCCGGGATGGACTGTAAATCCGTCGGCGTATGCCTACAGTGGTTCGAATCCACTACCTGCCACCCAGGTAAGAAGCGGTCTTCGTCACGCTAGCTGTTGAAGATCGAAGAGCAAAGGGATCTCACCCCACCGCCACGCCAGCACCCGCTGGCGATGTAGTGCGACTCGGCT
>JAJKIB010000569.1 GCA_021154745.1 Mycobacterium sp. | reverse complement strand
CTGGGCCGGCAGATCGAGCAGATCCGTGACGCCGTCGAATTGCCCTTCCTGCACAAGGAGCTCTACCGCGAGTACTCGCTGCGCCCGCCGAAGGGCGTGCTGCTCTACGGCCCTCCCGGCTGCGGTAAGACGCTGATCGCGAAGGCCGTGGCCAACTCGCTGGCCAAGAAGATGGCCGAGGTCCGTGGTGACGACGCCCGCGAGGCGAAGTCCTACTTCCTCAACATCAAGGGCCCGGAGCTGCTGAACAAGTTCGTCGGCGAGACCGAGCGCCACATCCGGCTGATCTTCCAGCGGGCCCGCGAGAAGGCGTCCGAGGGCACCCCGGTGATCGTGTTCTTCGATGAGATGGACTCGATCTTCCGCACCCGCGGCACCGGTGTGAGCTCCGACGTGGAGACCACCGTGGTGCCTCAGCTGCTGAGCGAGATCGACGGCGTCGAGGGCCTCGAGAATGTCATCGTGATCGGCGCCTCCAACCGAGAGGACATGATCGACCCGGCGATCCTGCGGCCCGGCCGTCTGGACGTCAAGATCAAGATCGAGCGGCCGGATGCCGAAGCGGCGCAGGACATCTTCTCGAAGTACCTGACCGAAGAGCTGCCGGTGCACGCCGACGATCTGGCCGAGTTCGGTGGCGACCGGGTGGCCTGCTTGACGGCGATGCGGGAGAAGGTCGTCGACCGGATGTACGCCGAGATCGACGACAACCGGTTCCTGGAGGTCACCTACGCCAACGGTGACAAGGAAGTCATGTACTTCAAGGACTTCAACTCCGGCGCGATGATCCAGAACGTCGTCGACCGGGCGAAGAAGAACGCGATCAAGTCGGTGCTGGAGACCGGTCAGCCCGGTCTGCGTATCCAGCATCTGCTCGACTCGATCGTTGACGAGTTCGCCGAGAATGAGGACCTGCCCAACACCACCAATCCCGATGACTGGGCCAGGATTTCGGGTAAGAAGGGCGAGCGGATCGTCTACATCCGCACGCTGGTCACCGGCAAGAGCTCGAGCGCGTCGCGGGCCATCGACACCGAGTCGAACCTGGGCCAGTACCTGTAGTTCTCACCGCGAGCGTGCGTGTCTGTACGCCGACACGCCGCGTGGCGCGTACATTTTGTGCACGCTCACGCGGTTCAGATCTGCAGCGAATAGCTGTTGGCGAGGTCGTCCTGGGTCACGAATGCTTCAGTGCTCGTCGTGTCGAGCCGCAGTGGCGCCGACGGCGTCCTCGGCTCATAACGCCACCCGGCCGGTAGCGATAGCCGGCTCGCCAGCGCAGGCAGATCCGCGAGCGCGAGCGCGCGGTCAACGGTCTGGCTCCATGTCTGCATAACCCAGCGCCTGCCCTCGGCGTCGATGAGTTCATAGATCGCGCGGCCCGCGTCGAAGATGAAGACTGCTTTGCGATCAACCCGATTGACGTTGTACGGCGCAGGATTCATCGACGCAAGTTTCACCGTCGCCTGGCGGACCATCTCGATGCCACCGAAGGTCTTGTGCACCTGAGCTTCTCGGCCCTGTTTTCCGATGCGGCTCATCAGCCAGTAGCGCGGGCCATTGAGTAGAGCGGCTGGGGCGCCGTGTTCGGTGGCGATTGCCTGCGCATCGAGCCTGTCCCACAGTTCTGCAGGGCAGTCGTTGAGGGGAAAGGTGTTGTAGACGGTTGCCTCGGGTCCTGATTCGGCGACGTGTACGAGAAGCACCTCGCCGTAGCGCTTCCCGAATACGTCGCCGGTCATTGTGACACCATCGTCGGCCATGCCCGAAAGGTAGCCCTATGGCGTCGCGAGCGTGCGCAAAATGTCCACGAATACCGGCGTGTCGCGGTGCAGACGCGCACGCTCGCGGCGGTTGGTTAAGTGCGGCCGTTTTCCAATTCCAGATACGCATCGCGGCCGGCCAGGCTTACTGCCACGTCGGAGATCAGCGGGTCGAAAAACCGTTCCCGATACAGCGGGTCGACGCTGGTACTCACGGTGAAGTACAGCCCGGAGAGCACAGCCACCAACAGCGACATGTGCACGATGGTCTGGGGCACCGGAACGTGGATGCCGAACCATGTTCCCGGGCAAGGAGGTTCGCCAACCGGACACGTCTGTTCCGACGACCACAGCACGGCCACGTCGTCGGGGACGGCGACGATGCCGAGCGCGAGGAAGAATGCGAACAGTCCGGCGGTGAAAAAAACCACCTGGATGGCCTGTGACACCACCATCACGGCGACGACGTTGACCTGCTCGGCCAGTGACAGCGGGGTGCGCGCCGGCTGGCGATCGGCTTCCATCGCCAGCGGTGTGTCCTCAAGCAGCTTGGCGGGGTCGGTCTGTTCGGCGCGGTCCTCCCGTAGTGCGCGCACTTCGTCCCGGATAGTGGTGACCATGAAGACGATCGCCACCACGGCGAGGAATCCGATTGTCTGCCAAAGCCGTTGGCGCGTCATCCGGGCGGACAGCTGCCACAGCTCTCCGGTGAAATACACGAGCACAGTCAGCATCAGCAGTGGCAATACGCGGCTCATCAGCGTGCCTAGCGCGCCAAACTGCACCGACGCGAACCGGAACGCCCACAAGGCTATTGCGCCGAACCCGATATATGTCAGCCAGATCGCCAGCACCGCGACGAAGGCGAAGCCGAGGGCCTCGGCCGCCGCGAAACCCGAAAACCCGCTGGCTGCGAAGGGAAGCCCGAATACGAAGAGCGCCATCACGAGCAGCGCGGCCGAGCGCCGACCCGCCTCGGACAGGGCGGTGCCTACCTGATGCAGCAGATACAGCGCGAACGGCGCGGCAATCAGCAACAGCGTCAGTACCGCCAGCCGGATCACATAGCCGAAATCGGGATCGCCGTCGGTGAGTTCGGCCAGCGTCATCGTCAGCGATATCACCGCACCGACGCCGGCGACCATCGGTGCCGAGCGCTCGATCAACGCGCGAGAGCGGACCCGCCGGGTTAGCACCAGCGGCAGACCACGATGCAAGAACCAGTCGTGCACCTGCCGCATGTCGGACACGGGCAACATTGTGCGGTATTGGGGCCGCGGTGGCCGCTCAGCGCGCCGATACAGCGGCGCGGTACCGATTGCGCGCCCGCAGGGTGAGCCGTAGGTCCTCGATGAGCGGGTCGAAGAACCGGGTTCGATATTCGGTGTCGCTGACGGTCCGTGCGCTGATGTACATGAACGTCAGCGCGCCGAGGAAAAACGTGATCTGAATCAGAGAATCCGGCACGGGGATCGTCATGCCGAGCACGGTGCCGTCGCTGGGACCGTTGCGCGTCCACACCGCAAGCAATTCGGGGGACAGCAGGATGAGGCCCAGGATCAAGAAGAGCAGGGCGCTCGTCGCCGCGATGATCAGGATCTGGCTCAGTTGCGAGACGGCGACCACGAACATGATGTTGAACCGCTCGGTGCGGCTGAGGGCACGGACACTCGCCGGGTCAGGCATCGTCTCGAATGGTGTGCCGGCCAGTCGCTCCGAGTGGTCGTCGGCCGGATCACCTGCCGCCATGATCGGCTTGACCCGATCGGCGGTGACGGATACCACGAACGCCGCCGCGATCACGGTGAGGAACAGCAGCGCCAGCCACAAGCGCGGGCGCGAGATCGTGGCCGCCATCAGCCACACGGGGGAGTTGAAGAAGACCAGAAAAGTCAGCAAGAGCATCGGCAGTGCCCGGGTCAGCAACGCTCCCACTGCGGCAAGGTTCGACATCGTCGTCTGTGCGGCCCAGCCGAGGATCGACCCTGCGCCGCATGCGGTCAGCCCCAGGATCGCGGCGAACACGACCGCCTCGAACACGAGGTCCACCAGCACCCTGGGACTGGGCCCGCCGAGGATGCCACCGGCGATCGCGATGGTTACCGCCACGGTCGCCGCGACGCTCCTGGCGCGCACCGTGGAAATGCGCGAAATCAGCCAGCCGACGAATACTGCAACGGGCAGCACGAGTACGAGCAGCGCGAGCACGAACCATTCCGTCCGAGTCGGATGGCCGTTGATGTCAATGGTGTGTTGGCCGGTAACGGCGACGACGAGGGCGGAGTTGGCCATGAAGACCGCGAACCCGGCGAACGCGGGCGCCGACCGCGGCCATAACCGCCGCACCAGGGCACCCGGCCGCAGGACCGCCGGTAGCCCTCGATCCAGGAACCAAGCATCGGCAGCGCGTCGCTGCGTCACGTCAATCATGCATGGCCTGCCTGTTCGGTGACGGCGCTGCCGCGCCGCGCTGCACATGCTCGGATGGCACGGTCGCAGGCTACTGTGGTCCGTCCCCTAGTCTGAGGACATGCAACGGATTATCGGAACGGAGGTCGAGTACGGCATTTCGTCGCCGTCCGATCCGACCGCGAATCCGATCCTGACGTCGACGCAGGCGGTGCTGGCGTACGCGGCCGCCGCCGGGATCCAGCGCGCCAAGCGCACCCGCTGGGATTACGAGGTGGAGTCGCCGCTGCGCGATGCCCGCGGATTCGACCTGAGCCGATCGGCGGGCCCGCCGCCGGTGGTGGACGCCGACGAGGTCGGTGCGGCCAACATGATCCTCACCAACGGCGCGCGGCTCTACGTCGATCACGCCCACCCCGAGTACTCCGCGCCCGAGTGCACGGATCCGCTGGACGCGGTGATCTGGGACAAGGCCGGCGAACGGGTGATGGAGGCCGCCGCCCGGCATGTCGCAAGCGTGCCCGGCGCGGCGAAGCTGCAGCTCTACAAGAACAACGTGGACGGCAAGGGCGCGTCGTACGGGTCGCACGAGAACTATCTGATGTCGCGCCAGACGCCGTTCTCGGCGATCATCGCGGGGCTGACGCCGTTCCTGGTGTCGCGCCAAGTGATCACCGGTTCCGGCCGGGTCGGCATCGGGCCTTCGGGTGACGAGCCCGGCTTCCAGCTGTCGCAGCGTTCCGACTACATCGAGGTCGAAGTCGGCCTGGAGACGACGCTCAAGCGCGGCATCATCAACACCCGCGACGAGCCACACGCCGATGCGGACAAGTACCGCCGGCTGCACGTGATCATCGGCGACGCGAACCTGGCCGAGACTTCGACGTACCTCAAGGTCGGCGCCACCGCGCTTGTACTGGACCTGATCGAAGAGGGCATGGACCTCACCGATCTCGCGCTGGCCCGGCCGGTTCACGCGGTCCATGTGATCAGCCGCGACCCATCGTTACGCGCCACCGTGGCGCTTGCCGACGGTCGCGAACTGACTGCCCTTGCACTGCAACGGATTTACCTGGATCGGGTGGCCAAGCTGGTCGACAGTCGCGACCCCGATCCGCGCGCCGCGGACATCGTCCAGACGTGGGCCAACGTGCTCGATCTGCTCGAGCGTGACCCGATGGAGTGCGCCGAGCTGCTGGACTGGCCGGCGAAGCTGCGGCTGCTGGAGGGCTTCCGCCAACGGGAGAACCTCGCCTGGTCCGCCCCGCGGTTGCACCTGGTGGATCTGCAGTACTCCGACGTGAGACTGGACAAAGGCCTGTACAACCGGCTGGTGGCGCGAGGTTCGATGAAGCGGTTGGTCACCGAGCAGCAGGTGCTCGACGCCGTCGACAACCCGCCGACGGATACCCGCGCGTACTTCCGGGGCGAGTGCCTGCGCCGCTTCGGCGCCGACATCGCCGCCGCCAGCTGGGACTCGGTGATCTTCGATCTGGGCGGCGATTCGCTCGTCCGGATTCCAACCCTGGAGCCGCTGCGCGGCAGCAAGGCGCATGTCGGAGCCCTGCTGGACTCCGTTCACAGCGCCGTCGAGCTGGTGGAACAGCTAACGCAGTAGGCGAGCTATCCCGGGCAATTCGGGCGCCGACCGGTAGTGTGGAGGAACCGGCGGGCGGCTGTGAGCCCATCCGGAGAGCTTTCCAGACATACGCAGGAGGCAGCGATGGCTCAGGAGCAGACTAAGCGTGGCGGTGGTGGCGGCGAGGACGACGACCTCACCGGCAGCACGGCCGCCGGGCAAGAGCGTCGCGAGAAGCTGGCCGAGGAGACCGACGACCTGCTGGACGAGATCGACGACGTTCTCGAGGAGAACGCCGAGGACTTCGTGCGCGCGTACGTCCAGAAGGGTGGACAGTGACCTGGCCGCACCGCGAACAGCTGGCCTTTCCGTCACGACCCTTACCCGGAGCACCTTCCGTCCCTGTGGACTTATCGTCCTTTTCTGAACTGCTGCGCCGCCAGGCGCCCGAACTTCTCCCCGTCAACAGGTCGGGTGCTGTGCCCGTTGGACCGAGTGACGCGCTACCCCATGGCACCACGATCGTCGCGCTGAAGTACCCCGGGGGCGTGGTGATGGCCGGCGACCGCCGGTCCACCCAGGGCAACATGATCGCCGGCCGAGACGTGCAAAAGGTCTACATCACTGACGACTACACGGCGACCGGTATTGCGGGCACCGCCGCCATCGCGGTGGAGTTCGCCCGGCTCTACGCGGTCGAACTCGAGCATTACGAGAAGACCGAGGGCGTGCCGCTCACGTTCCGTGGCAAGGTCAACCGGCTGGCG
The DNA here is from genome assembly GCA_021154745.1 of Mycobacterium sp. GTDB lineage: Bacteria > Actinomycetota > Actinomycetes > Mycobacteriales > Mycobacteriaceae > Mycobacterium. The sequence continues at coordinate 2,325 of JAJKIB010000569.1, read as the reverse complement.
ACGATGGTGCGCGGCAATTTGGGTGCGGCCCTGCAGGGCTTCGTCGCGCTTCCGCTGCTGGCCGCCTACGACCTTGACGACCCGAACCCAGCTGCCGCGGGCCGCATCGTGTCGTACGACGCCGCCGGCGGCTGGAACATCGAGGAAGAGGGTTACCAGTCGGTGGGCTCCGGCTCGATCTTCGCCAAATCCTCGATAAAGAAGCTGTATTCGCGGGTGGTGGACGCGGATTCCGCGCTGAGGGTCGCGGTGGAAGCGTTGTACGACGCCGCCGATGACGACTCGGCGACGGGCGGACCAGACCTCGTTCGTGGCATCTATCCGACCGCCGTGATCTTGGGTGCTGAAGGCGCCGAGGATGTGACGGAGGCGCGTATCGCCGCGTTGGCCCGCGAGGTCATCGAAAGCCGTTCCCGCAAAGATACTTTCGGTCCCGATAGTGCTGCTGATTCGCACGACGCGCGGGGAGATTCGTGAGTTTTCCATATTTCATCTCGCCCGAGCAGGCGATGCGCGAGCGTTCGGAGCTCGCACGCAAGGGAATCGCCCGGGGCCGCAGTGTGGTGGCGCTGGCGTACTCCGGCGGTGTGCTGTTCGTCGCGGAGAACCCGTCGCGGTCGCTGCAGAAGGTCAGTGAACTCTACGACCGTGTCGGATTCGCCGCCGTCGGCCGGTTCAACGAGTTCGACAACCTGCGCCGCGGCGGCATCCAGTTCGCCGACACTCGCGGCTACGCCTACGACCGTCGCGATGTGACGGGTCGGCAGCTGGCCAACGTGTACGCGCAGACGCTCGGCACCATCTTCACCGAGCAGGCCAAGCCCTACGAGGTCGAGCTGTGTGTGGCCGAGGTCGCCCACTTCGGCGAGACCAAACCGCCTGAGCTGTACCGGATTACGTACGACGGATCGATCGCCGACGAACCTCACTTCGTGGTGATGGGCGGCACCACCGAACCGATCGCCACGGCGCTGAACGAGTCCTACTCGGAGAATATGGAGTTGTCCGACGCTGTGAAGGTCGCGGTTGAGGCGCTGAAGGGCAGCGGTGGCAACGGCGGCTCGGAGCCGCGTGCGCTGGGGCCGTCGACGCTGGAGGTCGCCATCCTGGATGCTAATCGGCCGCGCCGGGCGTTCCGCCGAATCATCGGCTCGGCGTTGGAAGCGCTTCTGCCTGAAGAGGATTCGGACGCGAAGAAGCCGGACGGCGACTAGAACTTCGTCATGGCCGAATTGGTGACGGCCGAAGCGCCGATTCTGCCCTGGCCGCGGATTTTGCGGCAGCACTGGCTGAACCTGTCATTCCTGCATTGGGCGGTGGAGCCAGCCAGCATCGCGCACCTGTATCCGCCGGGCACCGAACCCGACACCTTCGAGGGCCGCAGTTTCGTTGGCGTGGTGCCGTTTCAGATGTCGCTCTTCGGCACTTTCCTGGAGACCAACATTCGGCTGTATTCGGTGGACGAGACGGGCCGCCGAGGTGTGGTCTTCCTCAGCCTCGACACCAACCGACTCGGCATGGTCGCAGCGGGCAGGTGGATCTTCGGTGTGCCGTACCGATGGGCCCGAATGGATTATCGGGAACAGGACGACCGTCGCATTTACACCTCGAAGCTGCGCTGGCGAGGAGTCCCTGTGTCGTGCTCGGTCGAAGTACGCGTGGGCGATCCGCTGACGTGCGGACCGCTCGAGCACTACCTGACCGCGCGCTGGGGTGCGCACATCGTTCGCGGGGGTCGCACTTGGTATATGCCCAACGAACACCCCGTGTGGGCGTTGCGCCGGGCCGAGTTGATCGCCTTCTGCGATGACGGACTGCTCGCGTCCGTCGGGCTCGGCGAACTCTCCAGGCGACCGCCGGATCACGTGACGTTCAGCGACGGCCTGGCGGCGCGATTTGGAATGCCGGTGCGGTCGACGACACCTCGCGCAATCAGGCCGCCAGCGCGTTGAGTTTCACGCTGCTCACTGCGGGGTAGCCCCGAAAGGGCCGCGTCCCAACGCGGTCCAGCAGTAAGGAGGGACCGACATGAGCGGTACCGACAAAGCCAGGAACAAGGCCCAGGAAGTCGCGGGTAAGGCAAAAGAGGCCATTGGCCGAGCCACCGGAGACCCGGACACCGAAGCCCGTGGCAAGGGCGATCAAGCGAAGTCCAACTTGAAGGACGCCGGCGAAAAGATCAAAGACGCATTCCGCAAATAGCAACCGGTGACCGGGACCGGTCAGGCCGCCAACACGTTGACGACCGCTTCGGCGGTGGTGCGTTCGGTATAGAGGCGCCACACGGTTTCGGCGAGTTCGTCGGGGTTCAGCGTGGCCGTGGTG
>JAJKIB010000568.1 GCA_021154745.1 Mycobacterium sp. | reverse complement strand
GAGGTCAAGCGTGGTCTGGTCGCTGGCGGCGGCGGCCTGCTGCGGCTGCCGCAGCGCATCCCGTACGCGATCGCGATGGAGCTTGCGCTGACGGGCGACAACCTGCCGGCACAGCGGGCGCACGAGCTGGGGTTGGTCAACGTGCTGGCCGAACCGGGGTCGGCGCTGGACGCAGCGATCGCGCTCGCCGAGAAGATCACCGCCAACGGGCCGCTGGCAGTGGCGGCGACCAAGCGGATCATCGTTGAGTCGCGAGGCTGGAGCCCGGAATCCCAGTTCGCCGAGCAGACGAGGATCCTGATGCCGGTCTTCAGCAGCAACGACGCGAAGGAAGGCGCCATCGCATTCGCCGAGAAGCGTCCGCCGAAGTGGACGGGCACCTGACCGTTTTTCGTCACGCCGTCGTGGGCAACCGGTAGGAATGGAATTGCCACTTCCGGACTATGACCAATTGCCACTGAACGAGCTGCGGCACCGCATTCGGGCGCTCGATGAGGGACAGCTGCGACGCCTCTTCGAACACGAGGAGGCTCACGGCAATCGCATCCCGGTGTTGGAGCTGTTGCATGCGCGGCTGAGGGAACTGACGCACGGCGCCGAGCCATCGCCGGGAGATCCGGCGAAGACACCGGGTGCCGCTCGGACGCCGCACGACTCGCCGGTCAAGGAGTCGACGGCTGCCGAGCCCGGCCCGCCGCTGCGCCACGGGGTCGCGGCGCAGACCCCACGGCGGGCACGCCCCTAGTGGTCCTCTAGCCGGTGAGCGCGGCGATCTCCTCGGCGACGTTGCGTCGCGCGGGTTCTTCCCACCGCGCACGGCCGACGTCGGTGTGGAATAGCGGTCCCGAGAGCAGTGAGGCAAGCACCCGTGCCCGAGCCGGTTTGAACACCTCGTCGGCGATCTCGGCGTACTCCTCCCGCACTGCCGCCGCATAGGCGCGGTACCGCAGCGCTTCGCTGCCCAGCACCGACAGGTCGGCGTCGGAAAGGACGGCGCCGTTGATGTCGTCGTCGGCCATCGTGTGCGTCTTGGTGACCAGAACCAGCCGCGCGACCTCGTCCCGGATCGGCGACGACGCCAGCAGCTCGCGCGCCAGCTCGGCGGAGCGGTCCTCGTTGTCGTCGCGGCCGGTCTCGTAGATGGCGTCGTGGAACCACGCGGCGAGCTCCACCGCCTCACGGTCGAACTGGACGCCCGCGTCGGCCAGCTCGCCGATCGCGTCGAGCATCTCGTGCAGGTGAGCGACGGTGTGATGCTTGCGGTGCGTCTCCGACCAACGGGCCAGCAGGTCCTCCCGCAGTTCCTCGGTCAAGTGGGCGGGCACCTCCTCAGTGTTCCACCGAGTTGACCTCAACCGGTATTGAGGTCGCAGGATGGCGTCATGACAACGGAAGTCGCTGACGGCGTGGACGTGGCCGCATATTTCGACCGGATCGGCTACCGCGGCCCGGCGGAACCGACCGTCGACACGGTGCGTGCGCTCGTGGCCGCGCACAACCGGTCCATTCCGTTCGAGAACCTCGACCCTCTGTTGGGTATCCCGGTGGCCGACCTCAGCGCCGCCGCGCTCACCGACAAGCTGGTGCACCGCCGCCGCGGAGGCTACTGCTACGAGCACAACGGACTGATGGGATACGTGCTGGACGCGTTGGGTTTTGGCGTCGAACGGCTCGCCGGCCGAGTGGTGTGGATGAATCCCGACGGCCCGCTTCCCGCGCAGACACATCAGGTGCTGCGCGTGACGGTGCCGGGTGTCGACGGACCACTTCTGGTCGACGTCGGGTTCGGCGGACAGACGCTGACATCGCCGATCCGGCTGCAGGCGGGGCCGGTGCAGGCAACCCGCCACGAGCCGTACCGCATCCAAGAGCGCGGTGACGGCCTCCAGCTCGAGGCCGAGATCCTCGGGGCGTGGCAGCCGCTGTACATGTTCACCGCCCGCGCGCAACCGCGGATCGATCTCGAAGTCGGAAGTTGGTATGTGTCAACGCATCCCAACTCATTCTTCGTCACCGGCCTGACGGTGGCACTTGTGACCGGCGACGCCCGCTACAACATGCGGGGCCGACATCTGGCCATCCACCGCGGCGGAAACACCGAGCACATCCGGTTCGACACCGCCGCGGACGTGCTCGACGCGTTGACCGACCGCTTCGGCATCGACCTGGCGGACCTCGGTGCCCGAGCCGATGTCGAGGCGCGCGTCAACGAGGTGCTGGATAGCTGACCACAGCGCATCGAGGAATCCCAGCAGGAATTGTCATGTCCATCCTGCGGGCGGCGGACCATACTCGGTCAACGTGGGAGATCCAGCACGCCGCGATCGACTGCGGGAACTGCTCGACGCCGTCGTCGACGCCGACAACACCGACGTCGGAGACATGGCGCGCAGCAGCTACGCGTCGGAATTTCATTTCTCGCGGGAAGTTCGCCGGCTGACCGGCGAGTCCCCGGCAGCGCTGCGTCGCCGCATCATGCTGGAGCGTGCGGCCTGGCGCCTGCACCGCGGCGAATCGGTGTCGACGGTGGCCGCCGACGAGGGCTGGTCATCGGCGGAGGTGTTCTCCCGCGCCTTCAGTCGCACGTTCGGCGTTCCACCGTCGCGCGCCGCGGACATCCAGTTCCGGCTGCCTGCGCCGAACGGCCTGCACTTCCACCCGCCTCAGTCGCTGTGGCTGGACAGCGACGGCGACACTTGCGGCTCTCGTCAGCCCGACATCTCCCACCTGATGGTGGCCCACGACGTCGCCGATACCGCCTACTTGATCAAGCAGGCCACCCAATTGACCAAAGAGCAGTGGACACAAGAGATCTCGCCCGGACAGGTGATTCTGGACTGGGACGGTCCCGAGCCCAGCGTCGGCGCGGTGCTCGGCACGATCGTCTGGACCAAGGAAGTGTGGCTGGCCACCATCGAAGGCCGCGACTTTCCCAGTCGAGAGATCACACAGCCCGCGTCGACAACCGCGCAACAGCTGGCCGCCCGCCACGACGAACTCGGAAATCGCTGGGCGGCAATGGTATCCGGTTACACGGAAGAGGGCCGTCTGGGCGACACCGTCATCGACGCATTGTGCGAGCCGCCCGAGTCGTTTCAGCTCTACGGCATCGTCGCACACGTGCTGACCTACTCGGCTCACCGGCGCGAACTCGCGCGGGCGATGCTGGCCCGCCACGGGGTTCGCACCGGGCGTGGTGACCCGCTCGACTGGATGAGAGGAAATTGAATGGCAACCGTCTACTTCACCGCGTCCAGCCTGGACGGCTACATCGTCGACGATTCCGGCAGCCTCGACTGGTTGACGTCGCGCGCGGTCGACGCCGACGGCCCGTTCGGATACCAGGAATTCATCGAATCCGTTGGCGCACTTGTGATGGGGTCAGCGACCTACGAATGGGTGGTGAACAACCATCCCGGTGACTGGATGTATGAGCAGCCGTCCTGGGTGCTGACGCACCGTCGGAAGATCATCGCCGAAGGGCATCCGGTGCAGACGTCCGACGGTGACGTCGCCGAGTTGCATCCGAAGTTGGTGTCGGCGGCGGCGGGCAAGGACGTTTGGGTGGTCGGCGGCGGCGACGTGGCTGCACAGTTCGCCACGGCCGGCCTGATCGACGAGATGATCGTCACCTATGCGCCCTGCTCGCTCGGCGGCGGTTCACGGCTGCTGCCGGTTCGGTCCGAGTGGGCGCTCGTCGAGTCCAGCGTCAACGGTGACTTCGTCTGCGCCCGTTGGCGTAAGGCTGACTGAGACGAAATTTCACAACCCGACGACCTACCCAAAATTGCCCGCGTACGTAGCGACAATCTGGTTGTCGCTCGGTACGCGGGCATTTTCAGATACGTCTCGGGACGGGTGTGGCTCGACGGAAGAAGCCCGCTCCGGATCTGCGGATGCTGGCTTTTCTAGCGGTGATCGGGAAGGCCGTAGCGGCGGACGAATTCCCTTGACTTGATCAGGAATTCGACCTGTTCCGCGACATCACGCAACGGGTCGACGCTGCGGGTCGACCGGCACAGCACCACCGCACCCTCGAGCGAGGCGATGCACATGATGGCGAGTGAGGAAGCGCAGGGCTCGTCGAAGCCATCGCTGACGAACGCGCGGCTGAGCGCGTCGCGCCAGCGGCTGAAGATGCTGCCCGCCACGGTGGTCAGCTGAGGTTCGTCGTCGGCAGAGCCGATCGCGGCGGCCACCACGGGGCAGCCGGCGGTGAAGTCGCTCTCGACAAGCACGTCCTCCCAGAACGCGACGAACCGCCGGACGAGGTACATCCCGCCCTTGGCGGCGGCCTCGTCGATGACGTCGGTGAGGGCCCCGCCTGCGTACCGCAGCGCCTCGGTCAGGATCTGATTGCGGCCCTCGGGGAAGTGGTAGTACACCGAACCGCGGGGCGCCCCGCTGCGCGCGAGCACCTCATCGATCGTGACGCCCGCGGCGCCGCGCTCACGCAGTACTTCCGCGGCGCTGATCAACATGTTGGTGCGAGTCGAGCCGCGCTTGGCGCGGGTCTTGGTCACGGTGGCAGACAGAACAGACCTCCAGCAGGTGCGTGCGCTCAGGCCGCGCGCGGGTCACGCAGCTGCGATGGACGCCAGCTCAATACGCGTGGGCTCAATCGGAAGCTTGGTCGGTGGCCGAATCGATGCGTGAATCGACGGCCGACGAAGTTGACCTCAACGATCCACATCGAGTGCCTCCCTCTCTATGACTTGGAGCATAGAACGGGTAACACATGTGCGCAATAAATGTATTCCCCGTCACACGCTCATCGATGTAAGCGCAGATGAAAGGACATGGTTAGTCGGTATCGACGATCGGGCTCAAAATCGCGATTATGCTAATGGTCATAATAGCGAAACCGCAGCTCAGCCGCACGTTGACTCGTAGGCTGGGCGCAAAGCCGGGAAAGCGGGTCTGCCATGGCTAGGCATCCGAATCTGTGCAGGTCACTCGCGCTCGGTTGGTGCGCTGCGGCGGTTCTGACCGTTCCGACCGCAGGCGCTGAACCGCTGGATCAGAACGGGTACAACGGTGCGCCGACGATCGTGTCCGGGGGTCCGGTACCGACGATGAACGGTGTCCCGTGCGTCGCCGGGCACCTCGGCACGTGCACCGGCTTCGCACAGAACCAACCGAGGCCCACCAAGCCGCGGGCGTCGGTCGGCCACAGCCCCACGGTGAGTCCGTAACGACAGGCGCGCTAGGTCTCCGGCGTGTAACCGAACGGCAGCAGGATGCTCTTCGCCTCGCAGTACTGTTCGATGCCTTCCGGACCGTTTTCGCGGCCGATGCCGGAGTTCTTGTAACCGCCGAACGGGGCACCGGGATCGAACGCGTACATGTTCACCGCGTACGTGCCGGTGCGGATCTTCTTGGCGATCTCGACGGCCTTGGCGAAGTCGGTGGTGAACACGCTGCCTGCCAAGCCGTAGACCGAGTCGTTGGCGATACGGATCGCGTCCTCTTCGGTGTTGAAGGGGATGATCGCCAGCACCGGGCCGAAGATCTCCTCCTGGGCGATGGTCATCGAGTTGTCCACATCGGCGAACACCGTCGGCTGCACGAACCAGCCGCCGTCGAGCCCCTCGGGCCGGCCACCGCCAGCGACAATCCGCGCGCCTTCCTCGACGCCCTTCTTGATGTAGCCCTCCACGCGCTCGCGTTGCTTCTCCGAAATCAGCGGGCCGATCATCGATGCGGGATCGTCGGGCAGGCCGACCGGCATTGCGGCGACGGCGCCCGCCACCTTCTCCACGACCTCGTCGTATCGGGATCGCGGCGCGAGGATGCGGGTCTGGCCGACGCAGGCCTGCCCGCAGTTCATCAGGCCCGAGAACACCAGCATCGGCAGCGTGGAATCCAGGTCGGCGTCCTCGAGGATGATGGCCGCGGACTTACCGCCGAGCTCGAGCGTGCACGGCTTGAGCTTCTCGGCGGCCAGCTTGCCGATCTCCTTGCCGACCGCGGAGCTCCCGGTGAAGGTGAACTTGTCCAGCTCCGGGTTGTTCGTCAGCGCCCGGCCGGTCTCAGGTCCGCCAGGCACCACGGACAGCACGCCCTCGGGCAGGCCGGCCTCGGCGAACACGTCGGCCAGCGCGTTGGTGGACAGCGGCGTTTCAGCAGCGGGCTTGAGCACGACGGTGCAGCCGGCCAGCAGCGCAGGCCCGAGCTTGTTGACGGCCAAAAATAGTGGCACGTTCCACGCCACCACCGCGCCGACGACGCCGACGGGTTCCTTGGTCACGAGCGTCTGGCCGTAGATGCCGTCGCGGATCTCGTTCCAGGTGAACTTGTCTGCCGCACCGGAATAGAACTGCAGCGTCGACACTGAAGCGCCGTACTGCATCATGTCGACGATCGTCGGTGGCTGGCCCGTCTCCAGCTTGAGCAGGTGCTTGAACAGATCGGCGCGATCCTCGAGCAGCTTGAGCGCCCGGCCGATCACCGCGGCGCGCTCGGCGGGCGGCGTGGTGGGCCACGGACCCTCGTCGAATGCCTTGCGGGCGGCGGCGCAGGCGGCGTTCACGTCGGCCTCCGCGGCCAGCGGCACCTGCCCGACCTTTTCACCGGTCGCGGGCGAGAAGACCTCGATGACGTCGGAGGCGGGGCCTGCTGCTGGCGCAACCCACTTGCCGCCGATGAACAGCTTGTCGTACTCGGTTTTGTAAGCCGTCTCCACGCTCTGTGTCATGACCGTCACACTACCGAGAATCGGACGAAACGAGAACCTGTTCCAGTTCAGCGCCTTATGACGGCCGCAGGACCAGCACCAGATTGCTCACCAGGAGCTCCCTCAGCACCGGCACGCCGGTCATCCACCACGCACATCGCGGGTGGTAGCGGGGAAATGCGGCCACCAGGGCGCCCGTGCTCATTGCCCACTCCAGCCCGTCGGACACCGACACCGCGAACAACGACGATCCGTAGTCGTTCTTCGGCCGATGCCCATGCTTGCGGGTGTAGCGCTCGGCGGCACGCGCCCCGCCGAGGTAGTGCGAGAGGCCCATCTCGTGGCCGCCGAACGGGCCGAGCCACACCGTGTAGGACAGCACGACCAGCCCGCTGGGTCGGGTGACCCGCAGCATCTCGCGGCCGAGCCGCCACGGCTGGGGCACATGCTCGGCGACGTTGGACGACAGGCAGATGTCCACGCTGGCGTCGGCGAACGGCAACGCCATGCCCGACGCCCGCACATAGGTGGTCTGCCGATCGGCCGCCGCCGGGCCCGCGTGCATCTCGGTGGGATCCGGCTCGACGCCGATGTAGTGCAGACCGGCGTCGGCGAAGGCGGCCGCGAAATAGCCTGGGCCGCCGCCTACGTCGAGCAGGGTCCGGCCGGCGGGTGAGGAGCCGGTGGCGTCACGCCACAGGTCGGTGACCAACGCGGCGGTGTCTAGGGCCAATGCGCCGTAGAACCGGGCCGGATCGCGTTGCTCGAAGCGGAACTGGCTCAGTAGCCGTGCAGACCGCGAAAGCGTAGCCCGGCGGGCGAAGAGATCGGTCACGGCCATCAAGCCGACCCTAGTCAGCGGCTAGTCTGGTCCGGATGTCCGCGCGTCCCGTCCGTTCCGTGTTGCTGCTGTGCTGGCGCGACACCGGCCACCCTCAGGGCGGCGGCAGCGAAACTTATCTTCAGCGGATCGGCGCCCACCTGGCCGAGTCGGGTGTACGGGTCACGTTGCGCACCGCGCGGTATCCGGGCGCGCCGCGCCGCGAAGTCCTCGACGGCGTGCACATCAGCCGCGCGGGCGGCCGATACTCCGTCTATATCTGGGCGGGGTTGGCGATGGTGCTGGCACGCATCGGTCTCGGTCCGCTGCGACGGGCGCGACCGGACGTGGTCGTCGACACCCAGAACGGGCTGCCATTCATGGCCCGCCTCGCGTTCGGTCGGAGGGTGGCGGTGCTGGTGCACCATTGCCACCGCGAGCAGTGGCCGGTGGCGGGTCCGGCGATGGGCAGGTTCGGCTGGTTCGTCGAATCGACGTTGTCGCCGCGGGTGCACCGCCGCAACCAGTACGTCACCGTGTCGCTGCCGTCGGCACGAGACCTCACCGGTCTGGGTGTGAATCCGCGGCATATTGCGGTGGTGCGCAACGGGCTTGACGAGGCGCCGGCTCGGACACTCACCGTGCCGCGGTCGACCACGCCCAGGGTTGCGGTGCTGTCAAGGCTGGTGCCGCACAAGCACATCGAGGATGCGCTCGATGCCGTCGCCGAACTGCGACCACGAATTCCGGATGTGCATCTGGATGTCCTCGGCGGCGGCTGGTGGGAACAGCGGCTGGTCGACCACGCCGCGCTGCTGGGCATTGCCGACGCCGTGACGTTCCACGGCCACGTCGACGACGCTGCCAAACACCAAGTGCTGCAACAGTGCTGGGTGCAT
>JAJKIB010000567.1 GCA_021154745.1 Mycobacterium sp. | reverse complement strand
GTTGGGACTCCCGCCCCTCGACGCGCCAGAAGTCAAGCGAGTCGCCAACCAGAAGGCGGTCCCCATCGCGCCGCCCACGGCGCAGGCCGACACCCCCGACGGCCCGGTCGAGCCAGCCACGAACCGCCCACGCGAGCGGGAATGAGTACCAGCCTCGCTCGCCGCCGAGTCCCTCAAGTACCGACCAGACGGCCTGCCGACTCGCGGACGTCTCGCGACTCCGCTCGTCGGTGTACAGCGACCCACCAGCCCAGTCGGGGTCGGTGCTGAGAGGGTCACTTGGCGCGCCCGGCACCGAAGCGTTTGACCATCTCGTCGCGACGTCGGCGTCCTTGACCCGACGGATCGCCCATTCCAGTGCCTGGTCGAGTTCGACGAGTCCGTCGGGTGGATCGGGGACGTAGTTGGCGATGTCGTGGTCTTGGCAGACGACCTCGTGACGCAGTGAGGCGACCAGCGGACGGGCGATCGCCCGCGGGACCGGCGTTACGAGCCCAACCCAGTGGCTCGAGAGTGACGGTGTCAGCACGGGAACGGGCACGATCATTCGGCGCGGAAGACCAGCGACCGTGGCATAGCGCTGCATCATCTCTTGGTACGTCAGCTGGTCCGGCCCGCCGATGTCGAAGTGGCGGTTGACGTCAGATGGAAGGTCTGCAGACGCGACGAGGTAGCGCAAGACGTCGCGGATGGCGATTGGCTGCAAGCGGTTGCGGACCCACTTCGGCGTCACCATCGCGGGCAGTCGTTCGGTGAGGTAGCGCAGCATCTCAAAGGAGGCCGAGCCCGACCCGATGATGATGGCCGCGCGCAGCTCGACGGTCGGGACCCCCGAGTCATGGAGAATTTCGCCAACCCGCTGCCGCGACGCCAGGTGGGGCGAGAGGTCCTCAACCGGTGGAACCAGCCCGCCGAGGTAAACGATGCGCCCGACACCTGCGTCATGCGCGGCGGACGCGAACGTGGTGGCCATGTCCGCCTCAAGCGTCTGGAAGCCTTTACCTTGGACGAGTGAGTGCAAGAGGTAATAGGCGACATCGACGCCCTTGAGCGCGCGCGCTACGTCCTCGGCCCGTGATGCGTCACCGGTCACGATGTCCACCTGGTCATGCCACGGTCGGTCCCGAAGACGCTGGGGTGACCGGCTGAGTACGCGCACGGATAGTCCGGAGTCCAGCAGCTCTGGGATCAAACGTCCGCCTATGTAACCCGTCGGACCGGTGACCAGCACGGTTCGGGACGGCTCGATGTCGAGGTCGGATGCAGGTTGGTCCGGCCTCGACATATCTGGCATATCTCAAGTGTGGTGCCCACCGGCCCACCCCACATCTTGGACCTGCATGTCACGATCATCGGCATGAGTCCGTGGCTTGAGCTGGTCGTCGCTGTTGCGCTTGTCGTCGGACTCATCGGCCTCGTCGTTCCCATCCTTCCTGGCTTGCTGCTGATGTGGGCAGCGGTTGGTGTCTGGGCACTTCTTGACGGTGGCGGCACCTGGCGGTGGACCACATTCGGCCTGGTCACCCTCCTCGCCGCTTTCGGCACCGCGGCGTCCTACGTATGGACGGGGAAGTGGGCGTCGGACGCCGGAGCTCCGGCTTGGGCGCTGCTGGTCGCAATGGTTGGGGCAATCGTCGGCTTCTTCACGATTCCGGTGCTTGGCATCGTTGTCGGGGGCATCGGGGCCCTGTGGCTGGCCGAGCTTGTGAGGCTGCGCCACCCGCGTAAGGCCTGGGACACCACCTGGGCAGCCCTCCAGGGGTACGGCGTCGGCACTCTCGTTCAGGGGATAGCCGGGGTCGCGATCGTTGGCGTGTGGCTGGTCGGCGTCTGGGCCTCGTAGGCGAGCAACAGCCGGCCGCCACACCGCTGCGGGTGGTGGCGCCCGCCAGCAGCGCTGAGGCACAATGCCAGCAGACATCAGACCGGGCCTGAGGGCGAGAGCGCTGGGGAAGGCGAATCTCGCGAAGGAGGCCGGAGATGTCGGTAGCGTCAATCACGCGCGGGGTGGTCTACGTCCACTCCGCGCCTGCTGCGTTGTGCCCCCATATCGAGTGGGCGCTGTCCGGCGTCCTGGGGGCACAAGTGAACCTGGAGTGGACGGCGCAACCGGCCCAGACCGCGAGCTATCGCGCCGAGCTCTCATGGCAAGGCGTGCCAGGAAACGGTGCGACCCTGGCGTCGGCAATGCGCGGCTGGGAACACGTTCGCTACGAGGTCACCGAAGAGCCCTCGCCCGGGTACGAGGGTGAGCGTTATTCGTACACGCCGTCACTCGGCATCTTCCATGCGGTGATGGGACTGCACGGCGACATCCTCGTTCCCGAGGATCGGATCCGCATGGCGATGCTGGACGCCGAGGGCGCTACCGGACTGGCCCAAGCACTTGACCACCTGCTGGGAAAACCGTGGGACGACGAGCTCGAGCCATTTCGTTACGCCGGTGATGGTGCGCCGGTGCGGTGGCTGCATCAGGTGATCTAGCCGATCGATCACCTGACGCATGTGACCGGACAGAGTCCCCTTCCCCGTCCGGTCGCGACACGACCCCTTCCGCCCAGAGCGGGAGGGGTCTTCGCCGCAACACCGGCAGCCTTAGGTCCTACGAGTTGTCGAGTGGCCGACCGATAAGCCAGTGATGACCATCAGGGTCAGCGACTCGACCCTGACGTAAGCCGTATGGCTGGTCGGCGACTGGAAAGATCTCGCGTGCCCCTGCGCGAATCGCCTGTGCCGCGACTCCATCCGGGTCGTCCACGATGAGGTTGATGCGCACCGTTGTCCCGTTGAGGGACTTGGGGCTCAAATTGAACGCCGCAGGGTTCTCGTCAACGACGAAAAACCGCAAACTGTCGATTGCCATCTCGGCAACCACGTGTCCGGTCGGAGCGGCGAACTTCGTGCGCTCCATGGCGTCGAATGCATTGCGGTAGAAGTCCATGGCTGCGACCGCACTGGTGACAGTGAGCATCGGTGTCAGCGACGACGCGCTCATGCCAACGAACCTAGCATCGCCCCCGGCTCGTAGCGTCCGCGAGCGGGAGGGTTTTCGCCAACCCCGCTGAAACACCTTTGGGGTAAATCGCTAGTGCTATGACACGGGTGAATTACCCCAAAGGCGTTGGTAGATACCGTGGCGGCCATGCCTGACGACATCACCGCCCAGATAGCTGCCTTTGATCGCGCCGTGCAGGACCGCGATCACGTCATGGCCGAGTCGGTCCTCGATGATGAATACGAGCTCCAGCTCGTACAGCCATCGGCAGCTGCTGTGCCGCGCTCGCGCTGGCTAGAAATGCTGCAGGACTACGTGGTCTCTGAGTACGAGATCCAAGAGCAGCGGGTGGACGTCGATGGTGACCTAGCCGTTGTGCTGTCCCGAGTCCGCATGACGGCCATCGTCCTCGGCCAGGACCGCAGCGGGGTTTTCGTCATTACGGACGTGTGGCGTCAGCGCGATGGCGGCTGGCGAGTGTGGCGTCGTCACTCGACACCGGCAACCGCGGGGGAGATGCCCGGCAGCTAACACCTTTGGGGTAAATCGCGAGTGCTATGGCACGGGTGAATTACCCCAAAGGTGTTCTAGAGGGGGATGTTGCCGTGTCGTCCGCGTAGCGGTGCAGCCGCGACGATCGCCGCGGCGACCGCCGACCGCGTGGCAGACGGCTCGATCACCTCGTCGACGACGCCGAGCTGCTTGGCCTTGTCGATCCCACCCGCGAGGAGGTCGTGTTCGTCAGCGAGCTCTTTCTCAACCTCGGCGCGAACGTCTTCTGGTAGTTCGGCGAGGCGCCGACGGTGAAGGATGCGCACCGCCGCGATCGAGCCCATGACCGCGACGGTTGCTGTGGGCCACGCGAACACCCGAGTCGCACCAAGAGCTCGCGAGTTCATTGCGATGTACGCGCCGCCGTACGCCTTGCGCGTGACGACCGTGACGCGGGGGACGACCGCCTCGGCAAATGCATGCAGTAGCTTCGCGCCGCGACGGACAACGCCGTCCCACTCTTGTCCAACGCCCGGCAGGTAGCCGGGAACGTCAACAACGACGACTAGCGGAACGCCGAACGCGTCACACATGCGGACGAAGCGAGCCGCCTTCTCCGCCGATGGCGAATCAAGGCAGCCACCAAGTCGCAGCGGGTTGTTCGCGATGACGCCAACAGTGCGGCCGCCGAGACGTCCAAGCGTCGTGACGATGTTTGGCGCCCACCGCTCGTGAAGCTCGACGGCGTTTTCTGGGTCGAGCAGGTTCTCGACAAGCGGATGGACGTCGTACGCGCGCTTGGCAGACTCGGGAAGTTGCTCAGCCAGGTCAACGTCGTGGACGTCGGCGGTGCTCTCCAACTCGCCCTGTGCCGCAAGCAGCGAGGTGAGGGAACGTGCCTTGCCGAGCGCCTCTTCGTCGGTCTCAGTCGCGATATGAACGACGCCACTGCGTCGAGCATGAGGCTCTGCGCCGCCGAGGCGTTCCATGTTGACGTCCTCGCCGGTGACCGAGCGCACGACGTCTGGGCCGGTGACGAAGACGCGTCCGTTTGGCCCGAGAATCACGATGTCGGTGAGCGCCGGACCGTACGCAGCACCGCCAGCTGCCGCGCCCAGCACCACCGAGATCTGTGGGATCCGGCCGGACGCCCGGGTCATGATGTTGAACACCTCGCCGACCGCGTGCAGCGAGACGACGCCTTCGGCCAGGCGCGCGCCACCGGAGTGCCAGAGCCCGACGACTGGGATCTCGTCAGCGAGCGCTCTGGCGTACGCGGCGAGAATGACCTTGCAGCCCTCCGAACCCATCGCGCCACCCATGATGGTGGCGTCGGACGCGAACGCCACGGCATGCGAACCCTCGATGAGTCCGTGCCCAGCGAGCATGCCGGAGTCGCCATCGGCGGTGAGTGCCACGAAGGTGCCGTCGTCGAACAACGCGCGAAGCCGCTTGTTCGGATTACGCGGGTCTTCGTCGCGTGGGACTTTCAGTTTCTTCGTTACGGACGGAGGCTGTTCGATCGTCGTCACGGGGAGCTCCGGAATGCGAGTGCCACGTTGTGACCCCCGAACCCGAAGGAGTTGTTCAGCGCGGC
>JAJKIB010000566.1 GCA_021154745.1 Mycobacterium sp. | reverse complement strand
TGCGGCTCCGCAGCCGTCGGCGATGCGTGACTGTCGATGCAGGCAGACGTTGTCGAACGCGTGCACAGTGTCGTCGGCACTGCGGGTCAGCAGAATCGAGCGGCCCATCACGGTCTTGGTGCAGAACGTGCCGGGCCGGGGCAGCTCTGAGGCATAGCCGACGAGCTGCGGACTGGCCATCAGCATCGCCTTGTCCTCGGCGAGGCGTTGCGTCGATGTGTATGTGTCCGCGGCGACGGTCTGCTCCGACGTAGTGAGGTGGGTCGTCTTGTCCATCGCCAATTTAACCGCGCGGCGGGTGAGGTCGATGAGCTGGTCGCGATCCATGAGGCCATTCTTGTTGTTTTTATAACAATTGCCAACCATCACTCAAAGGTGGCTGGTGATGCTTGTGTTGCGCGTATCCTCCGCTAAGGCCGGGGTCGGGGCCTCGGGTGGGAGGGCAGCCATGGCGATCGTTGGAGAAGTGTCACAAGGCTGGTTTCGGCGACTGGCGGTCGCGGCAACGGCGGCGGTGGTGTTGCCGGGACTCGTCGGCGTCACAGGCGGATCCGCTACGGCTGCAGCGTTTTCCAGTCCTGGGCTGCCGATCGAGTACCTCGAGGTGCCGTCGCAGGACATGGGGCGCGACATCAAGGTCGAATTCATGAGCGGCGGTCCCACCGCGCGTGCGTTGTACCTGTTGGACAGCATGGAAGCCGGCGACGACTTCAACGGCTGGGACATCAATACGCAGGCGTTCGACTGGTACAACGGGTCGGGCCTGTCGTTGGTGATGCCAGTCGGCGGCAAGTCGAGCTTCTACAGCGATTGGTATGGGCCCGCGGTAGGCAACGCAGGGACCTACACGTACAAGTGGGAAACCTTCCTCACCCAGGAAATGCCCGCGTGGCTTGCCGCCAACAAGGGCACTCCGCAGACCGGCAACGCCGTCGTCGGGTTCTCGATGGGTGGTTCGTCGGCGCTGGTGCTGGCCGCCTACCATCCGCAGCAGTTCATGTACGCAGGCTCTTTGTCGGGCTTCTTGAACCTCTCGGCGGATCCTGGCCAGGTTGGTATCGCGATGATGTGGAACGGCGGTTTCAGTCGCGAGGCGATGTGGGGCCCGCCGGGTGATCCCGCATGGGCCCGCAACGATCCAACGGTCCAGGCCGGCAGGCTGGCCGCCAATGGCACCCGCCTCTGGATCTACTGCGGCAGCGGCACCCCCACCGATCCGGCCCTGGCCAGCCCCGACGCGCCGATCGGCGGACTCGGCTTCCTGGAGGGAATGGCGATCGACTCCAACCACGCGTTCGCCGACGCCTACATCGCGGCGGGCGGCAACAACGCGGTGTTCAACTTCCCGGGCGGCATCCACGCCTGGGGCTACTCGGGCCAGCAGCTCCAGGAGATGAAACCCGATATCCAACGGGTGCTCGGCGCCACGCCGGCCGCGCAGGCGTGAGCTGGTGGGTGGCACGCGCGGAGCACACCGTCTCGGAGGAGATCCCGGCGCCACCCGACGAGGTCCGTGACTTCTACGTCGACCTGGACAACATCAAACGGGTGCATCCGCTGGTGGTTGCTGTGCGCGCGACCGACCGGCGACAAACCGCGGACGGGTACGTGCAGGGCTATCGTGTGCAGGACCGGATTCCCTTGGGCCCGTTGCGCTTACGAATCAGCTATGTGGCGCGTCTGCACGTGCCGGACGTGGGCGACGTGACGGCGGAAGCGCGTCAGTTCCCCTGGATACGACTGCGTACGACGGTGACGTTCGAGCCGATCGACGCGGGCACTCGCATCACCGAGCACATGCGTATCGATGCGCCGCGCGCCTTGGCGACGATGACCGTCCGCGAGGCAGTCAAAGCGCACGCCGTGATGCTGGCCGGCATGCGGTGCCGTTTCGAGTAGCTATTCGGACGCGTCGAGGACGCTGACCGCGATGCCATACGGCAGGAAGCGCACCTTCCGCGTCGGATCGGTGTTGCCCTTGTTCGCCCTCAGCGCATCCAGTTCGGTCGGATACACCTGTTCGATGTGGGCACCGCCGTCGTCGTCGACGGTGTAGATCGCCCACACGCCGTCGCCTGTCTCGCCGGTGGTCTCCGGCTCCGTCCTGGCGCGGGTATGCCGCGAGAATTCATCAAAGAGTGTGGCCCACCCGGCACGTTCACCGGATGTGGTGAAGAACCTGCTCACTCCGTCGAGCGCGTCGCGCAGGCCCTCGCCCGCCTCGCGGACCACGCGATCGAACTCCTCGGGGTCAAACCCGAAAGGCCCGTTGCTGCTCATTGCGGTTCCTCCTGCTAGCCGTACACCGCGACATTGCGGTAATCACAGTGTGCCTGCGCGTGGCGAAGTAGTCGACCGGCGCCGGCGGCAAGTGGTAGGCAAACCGTATGGCCTTCACTCGCGACGACATGCTGGCGACCGCCGAACGATCGCCTGCGGCCGCCGGCGCGCGTGATCGCAGCGCCTGGGTCGGCCTGTTCACGTCAAATGGACGCGTCGAGGATCCGGTCGGATCCACGCCGCATCGGGGAGTGGCGGCGATCGGACGCTTCTACGACACGTTCATCGGCCCACGCGACATCCGGTTTCACCCGGACGTCGACATCGTGGTCGGCCCGACGGTCGTCCGGGATGGAGAGCTCGAGGTGACGATGGCGTCCGCGCTCACGCTGAGGGTGCCCGTCTACATCCGCTACGACCTGCAGGACGATGCGGGTCAGCTGAAAATCGCTGCACTGTCAGCCTTTTGGGAACTGCCGGCAATGGTGGGCCAATTTCTGCGGGCCGGCGTCCGGGCCGTGCCCGCGGGTGTTCAGCTGTCAAGGCTGATGCTGAGCAACCAGGGCGCGGTCGGCGCCCTTGGCTTCCTCGGCGGATTCCGCGGTATCGCCACCGGGTCCAAGGGTGTCGTCGCACGCTTCCTGGATGCGGCATGCGTAGGCGATGAGGTCGGCATGCGGAGACTGCTCGCCGGCCAGGTGCACATCTCCAGCGGCGACGACGTCCCACTCAGCGCCGCCGACCTGCTGAGACATCTCTCCGGGGCGCGGTGGCGCAAGCTCATCGCATCCGGGCGTGCGGTCGCCGCGGCCACCGAGCGCGCTGGGCAGCGCAGCGTGATCTTCACCGAATTCGCGTCCGAACCCGTTGCCATCACAAGGATTCGCGTCTTCAGCGAAGCTGGTTGAGTCGTTTCGCGCGGTCGGCGCTGGGGTAGACCGCGCGCATGACCCGCCGCGACGATGACGACGAAACCGAATACGACGTCGATGAGGACGAGAACGTCGCCCGATCCCGCGCCGGCAAAAACGGCGAAGACGGCACGTACGTTGGCCGGGAGTCCTCAGATGACTCCCTTGACGACGAAGAAACCGGGGCCGAAGCGCGGAGCCGGAAGGGCGGCTAGCCGCGGCCGTTGTTTCGATTCGGTCGCGCTGACCAAGTTCGGTAGGTGGACGTGAGACGGTTACAGCACCATGGACGCCGATGACTACATGACCTACGAAGAGTTCGGCCGTAAATTCTTCGAGATCGCAGTAACAGAAGAGCGTGTCGGCGGCGCGATAGCCGCGATCGCAGGAGACGCGTTCGAGGTGGGCCCAATAGGCCAGGGCCCGGGCAAGATCGCCAAGGTCACCGCCAAGGTCAGGATCACAGAGCCCCAGGTCACCCGCGCGGTCGGCGAGATGATCACCTTCGCCATCCGGATCCCGCTCGAGATCGACATGGTCATCGACCTGCGAATCGACAGGCCGAAATTCATGGTGTTCGGAGAGATCGCGCTGCGGGCGACGGCACGTGCCGCTGACCCGCTGCTGCTGATCCTTGACGTCGAGAAGCCGCGGTCGTCCGACATCTCCATTCATGTGACGTCCAAGTCGCTACGCGGGGAGCTGCTCAGGATCGTGGCCGGCGTCGACGCCGAGATCAAGCGGTTCATCGCCGCGCATGTCGCGGGCGAGATCGACAGCCCCGCGTCGCAGAAGGCCAAGGTCATCAATGTGGCCGACAGTATCGACGTGGGCTGGACCGGCGTCTGACGTGTGCGTTTAGCCGGCCGCGCGCGGGGACCGTTACGATTCCCGGGTGCAGCGCAGCAAATCGATGGCCCTGGTCCTGTCCGCCGGTGTGTTGGCTTCCGGCCTCGCGTGGGCCGCGCCGGCGCAGGCCGAGCCGAGCGACGACGCGTTTCTTTCGGCGCTGACGAACGCCGGGGTCGGGACCGCCGACCCCGCCAGCGCCGTCGCGCTGGGCCAGCAGGTCTGCCCGATGCTGTCGGAGCCCGGCCAGACGGCCGCCGACGTCGCCGCCACGGTCGCGGACGCGGGCGGCATGTCTCTGGGCCCGGCGACCATGTTCACGGGCATCGCGATCTCACTGTTCTGCCCGGCGGCGGTGTCGTCGATCACCAGTGGGCAGTCGCCGATTCCGCTTGGGCTGCTCGGCTTCTAGGCCGCAACGCTTTCGAGGCGGGGCCGTCGGGGTCCGCGACCGTCTCCGGCGGACCGTCGGCGCACGTGCCGCCACAACCACGGCATGAGCATGTTCTGGGTCCACAGCGTTTGCGAGTACGCCATCGACAGGAGCGACTGACGGACGGGACCGTCGCCGAGTCGGGCCCAATCATGGTTGGTCCCAGGCAAATCCAATGCCTCCGCGGCCGCGGCGGCAAACAGGGCATGGCCCTTCGGGGACCCGTGCACCCGGTCGGCGCTCCAGGTGTCGGGGTGGGTCATCGATGGCGCGTCATAGAGGTCGACCAGCCGGAAGTCGTGCCGGTGGGCGGCCGCCCTGATCGCAGCGTTGATCCGCAGCACCCGCGCGCCAAGAATCCGGCCGACCGGCAGGATCTGCGCGATGTCCGGGAAGGTCGTGGTGACGACGGTTGCGCCGATGCCCGCCAGCTGCGCATGCAGGTCGTCGAGCTCGCCGAGGGCATGGTCGAAATGGGGTCCCGGCCGCGTCACGTCGTTCATCCCGATGCAGACGGTGACCAGGTCGGGGTGCAGTGCCAGCGCCTGGGGCAGCTGCTCGTCGAGGAGGTCGCGGATGCGACGCCCACGCACCGCCAGATTGGCATAGGTCAGACCGGGGTAGTGCGCGTCGACGATCTCGGCAAGCCGGTCGGCGAAACCCCGCAGGCCGACGGAGTCGTCGCCGTCCCACAGCCCCTCGGTCTGGCTGTCGCCTATCGCGACATATCGGGAGTAACCCGCCACAGCGGCGACTCTAGCGGCGAAGCGCGGCTTCGACCTGAGACGCTCCGGCGTTCGCCGCCAGTTTGCGGTGCCGGTCGGACGCGCTGGCGCCGCCAGCACGCAGGATGTCGATTATGTCGGCGACGTCGCCGGCGCGGTAGCCCGCAGACCGAACGCCGACCGGCCACCACGACAGCAGTGCGTCGAGGCCGCGGCCGGGATCGGCGCCGAGTTCGACCATCACTGCCACTGTTGCGGGCAGGATACGGCGGGCGGCCTGTTCGATTGGCTGGGTGCCACTCGGCATTGCGGCGTCGATCTTGCCGCCCGCGCGGACGAGCGCGCGAACCATCTGCGGGTTGACGTTGTCGCTGTTGGCATCGACGACGTGCAGTGGCGTGGCGCCGTCGGAGTCCCTGAGGTCTGGGTCGACGCCCTTGGCAAGGGCGTGGGCGAGCGCGACGGTGCGGCCGAGCCGGACGATTTCGTGCAGGATCGTGGTGGACCGCTCACCTCGGGCGGACATCTCGATGCGGCGGCCGGCGTCGGCGCCTGCTTCGATCAGGGCCACGACGATGCCCGAGCTGAGCGAGCGCACCCCGTACCAAAGTGGTGACGCCCCACAGGGATCGACGGGATCGGGCTCGGCGCCCCAGGCCAGCAGCTCGATCACTTCTGAGCTTCCGCTGCGGGCCCGGTCGAAGAGATCGAGGACGTCATCGGCCAATGGTGTCGTCCACGCCGGCCAGTCAACACCGAGTGCGTCGAGCACCATGAGGGCGCCGTCGCGCTTGTCGCCCAGGTCGTACCACGGCCACGGTCCCTCGCCCTTGGCGATGAAGTCCGCGACCGCGATGCGGGATTGTTCGGTGATTGTCCTGCCGTGGTCGTCGTAGGACGACCAGAACAGCAGCTCGTCACCGTCGCGTGAAACCACGACACCGGACGTTCCCTCCTGGTAGCGCGCCAGTTCGATCACCGCTACAGCATCGCCCTAATACGAAGGAGGGGCATCCAATTGGATGCCCCTCCGTGTGGATTCGACCTACTTGACGTCGACGTACACCGTTTTGTCGGTGACGGTCGTGTAGATGTCGTTGCCGGCACCGGGAACACCGGTGTCGGTGCGCGAATAGGTCTGCCCGGGCCGGACGGCCACGACACTGGCCTGGTCGAGCGGGGCGGTACCGATGCGGTTCACGATCACGGTGTAGCCCTGGCCCTGCAGCTCGTTAATGGTCTGCTGAGCGTTGCCGGGACCGGTCGGCGCGGCGGCCGCCGGAACTGCCAGTCCGATCGCCGCGGCGGCCAGTCCGCTGGCGATGGCGGCTGCAAATCCGAACTTCTTCATCTTTGTGTCCTTCCTTATATGTCTAGACTTTTAAACCACCTGGTCAACGGTTTGATTCCGTATCGCGGCTGCCGGTGATGACCGTCACGGTTTTCGTCCACAACGTGAGATAGGTGGAGGGGTTTCATCCGTCATCTTGTAGACGCCATGTGCGGTGGATGCGTGAGATTGTCAGCGGGTCGCAGTTGTCCCCGATCCCGAATTCATCCACGTCGGACCACGACCTCAAAGGCAGCAAAATCCAATTACAGAAGCGGTAGCGTCATTAGTTGCTGGCAGGGCTGTCGACGGTATCTGCCACCCCAAGCACTCTGGCGACGCCCCAGCGGCGATGTGAGGGGAGACAACAATGAAGCGTTGCATCGTCGGAGGATTGGCTGCCCTCCTGATGGCCGCAGAGCTGATCGCGTCAGCGCCGCCGGCCAGCGCCGGTTGCCTGTACGGAGGACCCGTCATCAGCAAGTGCGATGGACCCGTCCAGCCTGACGGCACCTGGCAACGTTGCGTGGCAGTTCCCCAATTGATTCCTCGCGGTGCCAGTTCCTACCTAATTCCCGTCAAGAACTGCGGTTTGATGGGTCCTGATCAGCACCCTTGGGATCTCGCCTTCGCCGACCCACCGACGCACATCGACGACTGAGCCGGGCGATTCGTGGGTCTCCGCCCGTTCCGGTGAATGCGCACCGGGGCCCACGACCGCGCCAAACACATCGACGGCGAACGCGCCGCAGTTTTAACGGCTTGCCTTGTGTCAGAGCCCGACATGGGCGTCAAGGCCCGTATCGGTGTGGGTTGTCTCGTGAATCGAATTGTCGTGCAGCGACGTGTCGTGGATCGAGCTGTCATGCACAGACGTGTCCACGATCGAGGACGAGTGCACCGAGGAATCGTGCTCAGAGGTGTCGACGGCGTTGGTGTTGCCGGTGCCATGGATATCGGTGATGGTCTGGTTTCCGTGCACGCTGGCGGTGTTGCCGTCCGACACGCTGGTGCTGCCGTGTCCGGATGTCTGGATGACCGTCCCGTCGTGCGAGCTGATCGCGTTGCCGTCGCCGACGGTCACGGTCGAGGCCGATCCAGCGTGAATGTCGCCGTTGTTGACCGTGTTGCCGTTGCCGAGCACCGCACCGTCGCCGCTGACGATGTCGCCGTGGGTGCTTCCGCCGACAGCGACGGCGCCGTCACCCTGCGCGGATGTCTTGTCGCCCAAGGTGATATCGCCCATGCCGAAGCTGACGCTGTGGTCGTCGGTGATGTTGGTGGTCGGGCTCATGAAGCTGTTGTTGCCCACCAGGTCGGCCTGCGGTGCGAAGTCAGGCTGCGGTTCGAACCCGTAGTGACTCGACACCGCCTGCTGCAGATCGGCGACAGGGTCACCGCTGCCGCCCATCGCCAGACTTGGGATGGCGGTCGCTGCCACCGACTGCAGCTGCGCGGAACTGACCGTCGACAAACCGGCGTCCGCCAGCGCCTGGTCGGGATTGGCGACGAACGCCTGAGCCTGCCCCTCGTCACGGAACAGGTCGAGGATGTAGTCGATCAGGTTGATCATGAAGCGCCCCTCAAGGTTTCGGCAATCGCGGCCCCGACACGCGGTCGAACGGTAGTGACACTTCCTGGCAACTCGGTGTCACGCGGCCATGGACTTGCTGCTAGTACGGCACCGCGGGCTAGTGTCCCGAGTCGAAAGTTCTGCTGCGGTAATTGCGACGATCGCCACCCGACCCGAGCGCCGAGACTGCAGTTATCGTGTTGGCTACCTGCACTTTTCCGCAATAACTGCAGTTTCGAGGCAGATGCCGCAAGCACAGCGAAACTAATGACTCACGACACTAGAAGAAGCGCCCCAGCCTGGTGAGATTCAGTGGCACTCCGGC
>JAJKIB010000565.1 GCA_021154745.1 Mycobacterium sp. | reverse complement strand
CTGCTTGACTGGGGCTTCGCGCAGGATCCGAAGGCAGGCATCGGCTCACTTTAAGTTGCTGAATCGCAACGCATCCGAGACGTCACCGGTGAACGCGCTGAGTACGCTCGGCACCTGTGCGAAAGTTGTTGGCCGCGTTGACCATCACGTTGTCCGCGGCCATGCTGGTCGCTGCCCCGGTCTGGGCCGAGCCCGGCATCGAGCCCGCGGGCGCGGTGGGAATTCCGCAGGGACCAGCGCAGGCATGGCTGGTGGCCGACCTGGGTAACGGGCGAATTCTGGCTTCCCGCAACCCATCTGAGCCACACGCGCCGGCCAGCACCATCAAGGCGTTGCTCGCAATGGTCGTGCTGGATCAGCTCCCGCTGAATGCGGTGATCGTCGCGAAACCCGAGAACACGGACGTTGAGTGCTCGTGTGTCGGGATCAAGGAGGGTCGAGCCTACACGGTGCGGCAGCTGCTCGACGGGCTGATGCTGGTGTCGGGCAACGACGCCGCCAATACCCTGGCCGAGGGGCTCGGCGGTTATCAGTCCGCCGTCGCGAAGATGAACGCCAAGGCAGTTACGGTGGGCGCACGTAACACCCACGCGTCCTCACCGTCGGGTCTGGACGGTCCAGGAATGGAGTCGGTAACGACGCCGTTCGATCTGGCGATGATCTACCGTGCGGCGCTTGGGTATCCAGCCTTCGCCGCGATCGTGCGCCAGTCGTCGTCGCTTTTCCCCACCGACGATGGGCCGAAGAAGATCGTCAACCAGAACGAACTTCTGCAGCGTTTTCCCGGCACGCTGGTCGGCAAGACGGGCTACACAGACCTCGCGCAGCACACCTTCGTCGGCGCCGCCCAGCGCAACGGCCACAGCTTGATCGTCGTGCAGATGTACGGCTCGGGCGATATGTACGGCCAAGCGATCGGCCTGCTGGATTGGGGCTTCAGCCAGTACGGCTAGAAAACTCGCCCGCGCAGGATTATCCGCGCGGGATTGTTGATCACCTCGGCGCCCGCACGCGGATCGTCGGCGTAACAGACGAAGTCGGCGCTGGCGCCGTGTTCCAGACCCGGCCGGCCCAACCACTCGCGGGCGGCCCATGATGCCGCCCCCAGCGCATCGGTCGGGCTCATCCCGATGCGCTTGAGCGCGTCGATCTCGTCGGCAATCCGGCCGTGCGCGACCGTGCTGCCCGCATCCGTGCCAGCGTAGATCGGTATGCCGGCTTCGCGTGCGGCGGCAATCCGCGGATAGCACGCGGCATAGAGGTCCCTCATGTGCCGCGCGTAGGCCGGATACTTCTCCGCCGCGTCGGCGATGCCGGGGAAGTTCTCGATGTTGATCAGCGTGGGCACCAGCGCGGTGCCGTGCTCGACCATCAACTCGATGGTGTCGTCCGTCAGCCCGGTGCCGTGCTCGATGCAATCGATGCCGGCGTTGATCAGGCCCGGCAGGGCCTCCTCGCTGAACACGTGTGCGGTGACCCGCGCGCCGTTGGCGTGGGCGGCGTCGATCGCCTGCTTGAGGGTCTCGTCGGACCACAGTGGCGCCAGGTCGCCGGTGTCGCGGTCGATCCAGTCGCCGACCAGCTTGACCCAGCCGTCACCCCAGCGGGCCTGCTCGGCCACCGCGTCGGGCAGCTGCGATTCATCGTCCAGCTCGAGGGCGAATCCGGGCTGGTAACGCTTCGGCCTGGCCAGATGCCGACCGTGGCGGATGATGCGGGGCAGGTCTTCGTGGTCGTCCAGGGTGCGGGTGTCCGTCGGTGAGCCGGCGTCGCGCAGCAGCAGCGCTCCTACGTCACGCTCGGTTTCGGCCTGCGCGATCGCCTCGTCGAGTTCGATGGCGCCGTGCTGCCCCAGGCCGACGTGGCAGTGCGCGTCGACCAGGCCGGGAACGATCCAGCCGCTGTCGAACACCGTCTCGGCGTCTGCGACCGGTTCGGCGCTCAGCGTGCCGTCGACGATCCACCACTCGACTGGCTCGCCATCAGGCAACCCGAGTCCGCGGACATGAAGACTGGGGTGCCGCACTTAATTGTTCCTGGGGAACTTCAGCTTCGACAGGTCGATATCGGCCAGCCCGGGCGGCAGTTCGTCCAGGCCCTTGGGCATGTCCGACAGATCCGGGAACCCGGCGGGCATCCCGGCGGCCAGCGGATTGCGCGCCTTCGGCGGTGTCGGCCCCCGTCCGCCCTTCTTGCCCTTTTGCCCCTTCTTCTTGTTTTTTGCAGCCTTGCGCGAAGAACCCCTGCGGCCGAACGGCATTCCCATTTGACCGGCCATCTGCGACATCATCTTGCGCGCCTCGAAGAACCGGTCGACGAGCTGGTTGACCTCGCCCACCGTCACGCCCGAGCCGTTGGCGATCCGCAACCGGCGGGATCCGTTGATGATCTTCGGATCGGCCCGCTCGGCCGGCGTCATGCCGCGGATGATGGCCTGCACCCGGTCGAGCTGGCTGTCGTCGACCGCGGCCAGCGCGTCCTTCATCTGGCCTGCGCCGGGCAGCATGCCCAGCAGATTGCCGATCGGGCCCATCTTGCGGATGGCCAGCATCTGCTCGAGGAAGTCCTCCAGGGTCAGCTCACCGCTGCCGATCTTGGCGGCGGCGGCTTCGGCCTGCTCGGCGTCGAAGTGCTGTTCGGCCTGCTCGATGAGGCTGAGCACGTCGCCCATGCCCAGGATCCGGCTGGCCATCCGGTCGGGATGGAAGACGTCGAAGTCCTCGAGCTTCTCGCCGGTGGACGCGAACAGGATCGGCACGCCGGTGACCTCGCGCACCGACAGCGCCGCGCCACCGCGCGCGTCGCCGTCGAGCTTGGTCAGCACGACGCCGGTGAAGCCGACGCCCTCGCGGAACGCCTCGGCCGTGGTGACGGCGTCCTGGCCGATCATGGCGTCGAGTACGAAGATCACTTCGTCGGGATCGACGGCCTTGCGGATCGCCGCCGCCTGGCCCATGAGCTCATCGTCGATGCCGAGCCGGCCCGCCGTGTCGACGATGACGACGTCGTAGTGTTTCGCTTTGGCCTCGGCCAGACCACCAGAGGCGACCGCCACCGGATCGCCGTGGCCGGCCGCCTCGGAGCCTGCCGTCGACACCCCCGGGTGCGGAGCGAACACCTGCACGCCGGCGCGCTCGCCGACGATCTGCAGCTGATTGACCGCTCCTGGCCTCTGCAGGTCGCAGGCGACCAGAAGGGGCGTATGCCCTTGGTCCCGAAGCCATTTCGCGAGCTTGCCGGCCAACGTGGTCTTACCGGAGCCTTGCAGACCGGCGAGCATGATCACCGTCGGCGGCGTCTTGGCGAACGCCAGTTGACGGGTTTCGCCGCCGAGGATGCCGATGAGCTCCTCGTTGACGATCTTGACGACCTGCTGGGCCGGGTTGAGCGCACCGGAGACCTCGGCGCCCTTGGCCCGGTCCTTGATGCGGGCGACGAACTCCCGCGCCACGGGCAGCGAGACGTCGGCTTCCAGCAGCGCCAGCCGGATCTCGCGCGTGGTCGCGTCGATGTCGGCGTCGGTGAGTCGGCCCTTGCCGCGCAGCCCCTGCAGGGCGCCGGTCAACCGGTCGGACAGCGATTCAAACACGCCGTCAAGCCTAACTGGCTTCGGAAACGGGCTTCGCGGGCGCGGGCGCCGGCAGCACGGCATACAAGTCATGTCCCAGCTCGTCGCGGATCGAGCGGCTGGATGAACTGGACGCTCCGGCCGAATCGCCGTCTCCGACGGCTCCGGCTGAATTGCCGTCTCCGACGGCTCCGGCTGAATTGCCGTCTCCGACGGCTCCGGCTGAATTGCCGTCTCCGACGGCGGTGATGCCGAACACGTCGACGACCGACGACCCCAGCGTCGTGACCTTCGCCCATGCGATGTCCACGCCGTCGCGCTCGAACACCGCCGTCAGCCTCGCCAGCAGCCCGGCGCGGTCGGTGGTGCGGATCTGCACCACGAGTTCGCCCGGCTCGGCGCCGTCGGACCACAGGATCCTTGGCGGCGCCGTCGCATGGTTGATCGGCACCGCGTTCGGCACCTCCCCGGCACGCGTCGTGCCGTGCTGTGCCGCGTCACGGTCGCGCTTGTCCAACGACGCCAGCACGTCGAGTTCGCCCTCCAGCGCCAGGATGAGCTGCTGCCGCAACAACTCGGCGGCCGGTGGTGAACCGAAATGCGGTGACACCACGAAGCTGTTGATGGCCGAGCCTTCATGACCGTTCACCGACGCTGAGTGGACACGGAGCGAATTGAGCGCCAGCACACCGGCGGCCTTCGACAAGAGTCCCCGAACGTCCGGCGCGATCATCGTCACGTTGTAGATGTGCGGGCTGTCGCCGGGAGTCATCTCGACGTGCACACCGACATCGGAGGCCAACGAAAGGTAGCGTGGGTCAATGGGATCGGGCTTCGGCAGCGGCTCGCCCGCCATCACCAACCGGCAGCGCCGCACCAGATCACCGATCAGCGACGCCTTCCAGTCGCCCCACACACCGGGACCGGTGGCAAGCGAGTCCGCCTCGGCCAGCACGTGCAGCAACTCGAGCAGCACGGGGTCACCGTCGAGCGCGTCGACCACCGCCGCGATGACCTTCGGGTCCTGCAGATCACGGCGGGTCGCGGTGTGCGGCAGCAGCAGGTGATGGCGCACCACGTTCGACAGCAGTTCGATGTCTGACGGCCACATACCCAGCCTGGTGCCGATCTGGGTGGCCAGTTCGGCGCCGATCACGCTGTGATCCCCGCCGCGACCCTTGCCAATATCGTGGCACAACGCACCCAGCAACAGCAGGTCGGGCCGGGACACCCGGGTGGTGAACGCGCTTGCCCGCGAGACGGTTTCGACAAGGTGGCGGTCAACGGTCCAGATGTGCACCACGTCGCGAGGAGGTAGGTCACGCACCGCGCCCCACTCGGGAAACAACCTGCCCCATAATCCGGTTCGGTCCAACGCCTCGATGGTGGCCACCGCCGCCGGACCGGCGGCCAGCATCACCAACAGATCCTTGAGCGCCTGCCGAGGCCACGGCGTGCGCAGCTCCGGCGCGTTCTCGGTGAGTCGGGAAAGGGTGGACGCCGCCATCGGCAGACCGGTGTTCGCCGAGGCCGCGGCCACGCGCAGGATCAGGCCCGGATCGCGCTCCGGACGGGCGTCACGGGCCAGGATCACCTCGCCGGCGAACTCGATGACACCTTCGTCGAGAGGGCGGCGCACGGGACGCTTGAAGGCGGCGAGCCCGCGGCGGGGCAGCGCGTTGGCCGCGGTGCGCAGCCCGGCGTCGACGTAGTAGCTGACCGTGCGGGCGGCGTCAGAGAGCGTGCGCGCCAAGTCGAATCGGTCGCCGATGTGCAGCGCAGCGCCGATCTCGTCAGCATGCTGGGCCAGCAGCAGTTCCCGGCCACGGCCGGACACCCGGTGCAGTTCGGTGCGCACGTTGAGCAACGCCAGATGCGCCTCGCCCAGTGTGCCGGTCGGCGAGGCCAGCGAGCGGCTCGGATAGACGTCGGCGAGTTGTGCGATTGCCAACGCATTGAGCAATTGGACATCGCGCAGACCGCCGCGGCCGCACTTCAGATCGGGCTCGGCCCGGTGCGCAATCTGGCCACTGCGCTGCCAGCGCGCCTCGGTGTGCTCGACGAGTTCGTCGAAACGCGAAGCGATTCCGGTGCGCCACTGCCGACGGGCTCCGCCGATCAACAGTGACGACAGGTCGGAGTCGCCCGCAATGTGGCGCGCCTCGAGCATGGCCAGGCCCGCGGAGATGTCCTCACCTGCGACCTTCAGCGCCTCGGGCACGGTGCGCACGCTGTGATCGATGCGAATGTTCGCGTCCCACAACGGGTACCACAGCAGTTCCGCGACCCGACCGACGATGTCGTGAGGCATGTTGTCATGCAGCAGGGTCAAATCGAGGTCTGAGTAAGGGAGTAGCTCTCCCCTCCCCAGCCCACCGGTGGCGACGATCGCGAACCCACTGGTGGCGGTCACGCCGATTTCGGTGGCTTTTGTGGTGAGCCAGAAATCGTGCAAGTCCAGCAGCGCGTCCCGGAGCGCGGCCGAATCCAATTGACGTGCACCGCCAGAAAGCAATTGTTCGGACGCGGCCGCCAAATCGGTAGCGGGGCGCAACGAGCCCGCAGCCGGAGCCTCCCATCGAGAGGCGCCGGCGGCGTTGTTCTGCTCCTCGCGCAAGCGCTCGTCAGCGGAATCTGGTGTCTGCTCAGTCATTTCGACTCCTCCCCCGGCCTTTACCTACAAACGCTCACGGGTGTACGTCCGGGAGACGACGTCTCATTTCAGGATGCGCTCAAAGGGCGTCGGTACCCCGTTCTCCGGTGCGTACCCGGACCACGGTGTCGACGGGGCTGACCCACACCTTGCCGTCGCCGATCTTGCCGGTACGCGCGGCCTGGACGATGACATCCACCACCTTGTCGACGGCGGAATCATCGACGACGACCTCAACCCGCACCTTCGGCACGAAGTCGACGGAGTACTCGGCGCCGCGGTACACCTCGGTGTGACCCTTCTGGCGGCCGTAGCCCTGGACCTCGCTGACGGTCATTCCGAGAATACCCGTCTGTTCGAGGCCGGTCTTGACGTCTTCGAGCGTGAACGGCTTGACGATCGCAGTAATCAGCTTCATATTCCCCTATACCTCCGCGCCGTGACGGGCCAGTACCGAACTGCCACCACTGGTGACCGCGGCGAGGTCGTATCCGGTTTCAGCATGCTCCGCCTCGTCGATGCCGGCCGACTCATCCTCCGCATCAAGACGTAGCCCAATGGTGTATTTCACGATCAACGCCAAGATAGCCGTCACTATTGCCGAATACCCGAAAACAGCGAAGGCACCGACGGCTTGGCGCCACAGTTGGTCGAACCCACCACCGTAGAACAGACCGGCGACTGCCGCCGGCGCTTCCGGTGCGGCCACCAGGCCGACGAGAAGGGTGCCAACCATGCCACCGATCAGGTGCACACCGACGACATCGAGCGAATCGTCATAGCCCAGTTTGAATTTCAGGCCGACCGCCAGGGCGCAGAGGATACCGGCCGAGGCACCGACGATCAGCGCGCCGAGGGCATTGACCGACGAACACGACGGGGTGATGGCGACCAGGCCGGCCACAATGCCCGAAGCCGCGCCCAGCGACGTGGCCTTGCCGTCCCGAATGCGCTCGGTGAGCAGCCAGGCGAGCATCGCCGTAGCGGTTGCAATGGTGGTGGTCATGAACGTCGCACCCGCGGTACCACCGGAGCTGGTCGCCGAACCGGCGTTGAAGCCGTACCAGCCGAACCAGAGCAGACCGGCACCCAGCATCGTGAACGGTAGGTTGTGCGGACGCATCGGTGTGGTCGGCCAACCGAGGCGCTTGCCCAGGATGATCGCCAACACCAAACCGGCTGTGCCTGAGTTGATGTGGACCGCGGTACCACCCGCGAAGTCGATCGCCTTGAGTTTATTGGCGATCCAGCCGCCGTGCTCACCGGTGATGCCATCGAAGGCGAACACCCAGTGCGCGACAGGGAAGTAGACGAAGGTCGCCCACAGGCCGGCGAATACCAGCCAGCCGCTGAACTTCAGGCGGTCCGCGACCGCGCCGGAGATCAGGGCGACCGTGATGATCGCGAACATCAGCTGGAACGCAACGAAGACCGTCTGGGGCAGTGTCCCGGCCAGCGGAATGTCAACCGCCGCTGTGCCGGTGGACGGATCCGCGGCGACAGCGTTGCCGCCGATCAATCCCTTGAGGCCCCAATACTGCGTTGGGTCACCGAATAGGTTGAACTTGTCGTTGCCGAAGGCCAGCGAGTAGCCGTACAGCGTCCATAGGACAGTTACAACGCCCATGGCACTGATGCTCATCATCAGCATGTTGAGCACGCCCTTGGCGCGCACCATACCGCCATAGAAGAACGCCAGGCCGGGCGTCATCAACAGCACAAGCGCGGAACTTGCCAGCATCCACGCTGTGTCGCCGGTATCCGGCTGACCCAATATCGGGAATCCATCCACTCGCCGTTTCCTCCTTCGACATGCCACGGCCGACAACGTTTGGCGACCGTTGACCTGGTCCAAGACAATGCTGAGTGGTTGTTTCGTCTAAGACGCTGCGGTGTTTCGCTCGTGTGAACGGATGGCCAGCCGACGTTTCGGCGGTGTTACATCATGCGTTTCTTGACGAGTGTTTGTTACCCGAGCAGCGCATCGACGAACGCGGCGGGCTCGAACGGAGCGAGATCGTCGGGGCCTTCACCGAGACCGACGAGCTTGACCGGAACACCCAATTCCTGCTGCACGCGGAAGACGATCCCGCCCTTTGCCGTGCCGTCGAGTTTGGTCAGCACGACGCCGGTGATGTCGACCACTTCGGCAAACACCCGTGCCTGTGGCAGGCCGTTCTGCCCGATCGTGGCGTCGAGGACCAGCAGCACCTCGTCGACTTCCGCGCGCCGGCTCACCACTCGCTTGACCTTGCCGAGTTCATCCATCAGGCCGGCCTTGGTGTGCAGTCGGCCAGCCGTGTCGATGACGACCACGTCGGCGCCGGAATCGATACCCGCGTCGACGGCGTCGAACGCGACCGACGCGGGGTCGGCGCCCTCGGCCCCGCTAATTACCTGTGCGCCTACTCGCGAGGCCCACGTCTGCAGCTGATGGGCCGCCGCGGCGCGGAAGGTATCGGCAGCGCCAAGCACCACGCGGCGGCCGTCGGCGACCAGGACACGGGCCAGCTTGCCGACCGTCGTCGTCTTACCTGTGCCGTTGACGCCGACGACCAAGAGCACCGAGGGCTTGTTCGCGTGGGGCAGCGCCTTGATCGAGCGGTCCAGGTCGGGATGCAGCTCCTCGATCAAGACCTCGCGCAGCACGGCGCGGGCGTCGGACTCGGTGCGCACCCTGCTGCTGGCCATCCGTGACCGCAGCGAGGTCACGACCGATTCGGTGACGACCGGCCCCAGGTCGGCGATCAGCAGGGTGTCCTCGACGGCTTCCCAGGATGCCTCGTCAAGGTCGCCGCCACCGAGCAGGCCGAGCATGCCCCGGCCCAGCGTGTTCTGCGACTTGGCCAGCCGGCCGCGCAATCGGTCCAGCCGCCCGTCGACCGGGGCGACCTCGTCGAGCTGTGGTGCTGCCGGTTCGGGCTCGGCCAACGCCGGCTCGGGCAGCTGGACGTCGGCGATGGTCCGTTTCGGCGCGTCGCGCGGAATGGTGGCATCATCGCCGACGGCGGGCAGCCCACTGGTATCGATGCGTTCGACCGGCTCAGCGGGTGCTGATTGGGTGAACGTGATCCCCGAAGACGCCGTATAGCCTCCGGACCGGTCGACGGGAGTGGCAGTGTCTGCAGATGACAGGCTGATCCGTCGACGCCGGTACCGCACCAGCCCGACGACCAGCGCGACCACGACGAGAACGGCAATGACCGCGATTGCGATCCACAGAGCTTCCGACACGATGCCATTGTCTCAGGGTGGATAGCCGGTGACGCTCGACCCCGGCGGCATGGAGACCCGCAAACGGCGCCACATCGACGTGTGCCTGTCCGAGGCGGTCGACTATCAGACGGTCACCACTGGGCTGGAGCGCTACCGGCTGCCGTACAACGCGCTCACCCAGACCGATCTGGGCAGCGTCGACCTGACCGCCGATTTCCTTGGCGCGCGATTGCGTGCGCCGTTGCTGATCGGCGCGATGACCGGCGGGGCCGAGCTGTCGGGAACCATCAACCGCAACCTGGCCGCGGCGGCCCAACAGCTCGGCGTCGGCATGATGCTCGGCTCGCAGCGCATCATGCTCGACAACGACTCGGCCTCGACGTCGTTCAGCGTCCGCGACGTGGCACCCGACGTGCTGCTGATCGGCAATATCGGGCTGGCTCAACTCGACGAGCTCATGGTGCCCGACCTGGTCAAGGCGCTGGACCGAGTCGGTGCCAATGCCCTTGCGGTGCATACCAATCCGTTGCAGGAGGCGATGCAGCACGAGGGTGACACCGATTTCTCCGGATCCATCTCGCGGTTGCGCGACATCGCGGGGTCGATCGGCTATCCCGTGATGCTCAAAGAGGTGGGCCACGGCATCGGCGCGGCGGCCGCCGCGGAGTTGGTCGACTGCCCGATTGCGGCCGTCGACGTCGCTGGCGCGGGTGGCACGTCGTGGGCACGGGTCGAACAGTTCGTGCGGTACGGCGAGATCCGCTATCCCGCGTTGGCCGAGTGGGGCATCCCGACCGCGGAGGCACTGCTCGAGGTGCAGCACATGCTGCCCGACGTGTCGATCGTCGCGTCGGGCGGCATCCGCACCGGCATGGACGCCGCCAAGGTGTTGGTGATGGGCGCCGACGCGGTGGCGGTGGCGCGGCCCCTGCTCGCGCCCGCGATCGAATCGCCTGCCGCCGTTGTGGATTGGTTACAGCGGTTCATCGACGAAATGTTGGTCTGCCTGCACGGTTGTGGCGCGGCGAATCTGAAGGCACTGCGGCGTCGTGGGGTCACCAAGTTGTGATTTGTGTGCGTTTTGGAGCGCTCACCGCTCTCAAACGCACACTAATCGCAAGTCAGTTCGCGGCCGCGACCAGTTCCTGGCCGCGCATCCGCTGGCTGATCACCGCGGTGATGCCGTCGCCGCGCATCGTGACGCCGTACAGCGCGTCGGCGACCTCCATCGTCGGCTTCTGGTGCGTGACGACGATGAGCTGCGACTGGCTGCGCAATTGTTCGAACAGCCCAAGCAGCCGACGCAGGTTCACATCGTCTAGGGCCGCTTCCACCTCGTCCATCACATAGAACGGCGACGGCCGCGCGCGGAAGATGGCCACCAGCATGGCCACCGCGGTCAGAGACTTCTCGCCACCGGACAACAGCGACAGCCGCTTGATCTTCTTGCCCGGCGGACGGGCCTCGACCTCGATGCCGGTGGTCAGCATGTCGTCGGGATCGGTCAGCAGCAGCCTGCCCTCGCCGCCGGGGAACAACGCCGAAAACACTTCGCGGAACTCGCGTTCCACGTCGGCATAGGCCTCGGCGAACACCTGCAGGATGCGCTCGTCCACGTCGGCGATAACGTCGAGCAGATCCGTTCGGGCCGCCTTGACGTCCTCGAGCTGAGTCGACAGGAAGTTGTAGCGCTCCTCCAGGGCGGCGAACTCCTCCAGCGCAAGCGGATTGACGCGGCCCAGCTCGTTGAGCTCACGTTCGGCCTTCTTGGCGCGACGCTCCTGGGTGGGCCGGTCGAATGGCATCGGCGCCGGCGCGGTGACCTGTTCGCCGCGTTCGCGTGCCTGCTCGTACTCCGCCATCTCCAATTCCGACGGCGGCAATGGCACTTCGGGTCCGTATTCGCCGATCAGGTCGGCGGTCGCCATCCCGAACTGCTCGAGGACGTGCTCCTCGAGCTGCTGGATGCGCAGTTCGGCTTGGGCTTTGGCGACCTCGTCGCGATGCAGCGCGTCGGTGATCGCGGCGATCTTGGCGCCGAGTTCGTTGACTTCTTCACGCGTCTTCGTCAGCGCGCCCGCCCGGTGCTGGCGTTCGGCTGCGACGTCGTCGCGGGCGCGGGATGCGACGGCCACCGCCGCGCTCAGCCGCTGTGCGACAAGGCGTCCGGATTCGGCGACCGCGGCCGCGACCGCCGCGGCGAGTTCGCGTGCCTCGCGGGCGCGCTGAGCACGCAGCCGGGCCTCGCGTTCGGCGGCCGCCGCCCGTCGCAGCGAATCCGCCCGTCCGCGAACGGCATTCGCGCGTTCTTCGGCGGTGCGTACCGCCAGCCGCGCCTCCACTTCGGCGGCGCGTGCCTGCTCCGCCGCGACCATTGACGCCTGCCTGTCGACCGGTTCGGCTTCGAACGTCGGCTCCTGT
>JAJKIB010000564.1 GCA_021154745.1 Mycobacterium sp. | reverse complement strand
ATCTTCGCCGAGATGACCCTTGACGTCTCCTTCACCATCGTGGTCCGAAGGGGCACACCGGCCGTCAATGTCGAGACGGTGGCGGCATTCCCGGTGGCTGCCGCGCAGGTGCGGCATTGGCTCACCGAACACCTGCCCAAGGCGCAAGTTGTTCCGGCCAACTCGAACGCCGCGGCCGCGCACGACGTCTCCCACGGGCGCGCCGACGCCGGGGTGAGCACGGCACTGGCGGCCGAACGCTACGGCCTCACTGCGCTGGCCACCGATGTCGTCGACGAGCCCAACGCGCGGACCCGCTTCGTGTTGGCGGGGCAACCTGGACCGCCGCCGGGCCGCACCGGAGCCGACCGCACCTCGGTGGTGCTGCGCCTCGACAACGTGCCCGGTGCACTGGTGTCAGCGCTGACCGAGTTCGCGATTCGCGACATCGACCTCACCCGTATCGAATCCCGGCCCACCCGAAAGGAATTGGGCACCTACATCTTCTTCCTCGACTGTGTCGGGCACATCGACGATGAAGCGGTCGCCGAGGCACTCAAGGCGCTGCATCGTCGTTGTGCAGACGTGCGATTCCTGGGTTCCTGGCCGACAGGAGCGGCCGCGGGCGCGGCACCGCCGCGGCTTGACGAGGCGTCCCGCTGGGTCACGCAGCTACGGGAAGGCAAGCAGTGAGCGGGCGACTGGTGCTCGTCCGACACGGACAGACCCACGGCAACGTGGAACGTCGGCTCGACACCCGGCCGCCGGGCGCCGAGTTGACCGACCTCGGCAGGGAGCAGGCCCGCGTGTTCGCCCGTGACCTGCCGCACCGGCCGGCGATGATCGCGCATTCGGTCGCCTTGCGAGCCGCGCAGACCGCCGCGGAGATCAGCAGCGAGGTCGGCATCGACACTCACGAATTCGAGGGCATCCACGAGGTCCAGGCGGGGGATCTCGATGATCGCAACGACGACGCCGCGATCGCCGAGTTCGAGATGGTCTACCAGCAGTGGCATGAGGGCGATCTGGACGTGCCGATGCCCGGCGGGGAGACCGGCAACGAGGTGCTCGACCGCTATGTGCCGGTGCTCACGCGACTGCGGATGCGCTACCTCGACGACGATTCGTGGCACGGCGACATCATCGTGGTCAGCCACGGCGCGGCGATCCGGCTCGTGTCGGCTGTGCTGGCAGGCGTCGACGCCAGCTTCGCCCTGGACCATCACCTGGCCAACACCGAAGCCGTTGTGCTGGCCCCGATTACCGACGGTCGGTGGAGCTGTGTGCAGTGGTCGACGCTGACACCGCCGTTTTATCCCGAGCCCGATGTGCACCCGGTGGAGGATGCGTTGCAGTCAGCCGACCCGATGGGCTGACGCCAGGGCGCTGCATGTGCACCCGAGCGCGTCGCAGTCGACGCTGAACGCGTGCATCACCTCGGGGGTGACGCAGCCGTCCTCGGTGCATTCGGTCCGAGACCAGGCGTGATGAATGACGGTGCCATGGCAGTGTTCGAGCCCCGCCAGGCACTCGCGGCACGCACTGCACATGGCCCTTTGATAGCACCGGGTGACGACAATGCGTGGTTGCCGCGCCTGGCCCGGACCCCCTTATCCCCACCCGAGTTCGTGCAGCCGCTCGTCGTCGATGCCGAAATGGTGCGCGATCTCGTGGATCACCGTGATCGCGACCTCGTCGACGACCTGATCCTCGTCTTCGCAGACCTCGAGCAACGCTTCGCGGTAGATGGTGATGGCGTCGGGCAGCGAGCCGGCGTACCACGAATCACGTTCGGTCAACGCCACACCGTGATACAGGCCGAGCACCTCGGGTTCGTCGGGGTTGCGGTCCTCGACGAGCACCACGACGTTGTCGATCGCCGCGGCGAGCTCAGAAGGAATCAGGTCGAGTGCGTCGGACACCAGCTCGTCAAACCGTTGCGGGCTCATCCGCACGGCCATGCGGCTACTGCCCTGGTGGCGGCGGCAGAACCTCGGCCGGCG
Organism: Mycobacterium sp.; assembly: GCA_021154745.1. GTDB lineage: Bacteria > Actinomycetota > Actinomycetes > Mycobacteriales > Mycobacteriaceae > Mycobacterium. Next base: position 3,383 of record JAJKIB010000564.1, on the reverse strand, counting down.
GCGGGGGCGGTGGCGCCGGTGCGGCCTCAGGCGGAGGCGGCGCTGGGGCCGGGCCTGGTGGCGCGCCTGGTGGCTGCGGGGCTCCGTCGCCCGGTGGTGGTGGCGGCGGAGCTCCCTCGGGCGCCGGTGCCCCGGGTGGTGGCGGTGGCCCGTTGAGGAACGTATTGTCCGGCGGCGGCGCCACCGTCGAGCTCGCAGGGGTCTGGGTGGCCGTCGTGCCCGTCGACTGTTGCCCCGGCATGTGTTGGGTCTGCTGGCCCTGGTCGGTGGACTGGTCGGTGGACTGGTCAGTGGTCAGCTGCGACGAGGTGTCGACAGGCATCTGGGGCATCGGTATCGACGGCAGGTTCATCCGCTCCTCGGGGATGTCGGGCGGAGCGATCGGCGGCTGACCGTTGATCATCAGCGGGCCCTTGGCGCTGTTGAGCAGCGTCGACCAGCCGCCGTTACCGAGTGTCGCGCCGATGCTGCACGACACCTGATGGCTGCCCGCCGCCCAGCTCGGCAGCGAGATCGTGCTGTAAATCAGCGTGAGTGTGGTGCTGCGCAACTGGATCGGCGCCAGATAGGCGTCCGTCATCCGGGTGCACGCGTCCTTGATGAATCCGTCCTGCTCGGGTTCCGGCGGCAGCGCCTGCGGAAACTTCTCGGCCAGATTGACCGCCCCCGTGACCTCCATGGCGTGCGGCGCCGCGCAGTCGACGGGAATGTCGGTCGGCTGGTTGGTGCTCGGGTCGATGCCGAGGCAGGTGCCTGCGGGCCACACCTTCGACTGGTCAACGTCGGAGACCTTGCCCTTGAACGCCAGCTGCTGGTTGTTCGGCCCCGGCAGCTGCAAACCGCACAGCATGCGTCGTTCACCCGACTGCCGCCAAGCCTTGTCACCCGACCACAGCATGCTGACGGTGAAACGGCTGTTGGGGTCGAAGCGGGAGCCGAGGTAGCGCTTCACTGCGGCCGAGCACTGCTCCTGGCTGATCTGCTGGATCCTGGCGGCCGACGGCGGCGAAGCGTCGGGGCCGTACTCGCTTCCGGGGAAGGTGCGCATGTCCACCGACTCGGCGACCTCGAAGCGGTGCTCGTCGCGGCAGTCGACGATTTCGGCCGCGTCCGGTGTGCGCTCCGGCCAGTTCAGGCAATCGCCGTTCTTGGCGTGGTTGAACGTTTCGTTGCCGCGGGGACCAAGCGAGATCGTGCTGGCGGTAAGTCCGTTGGAGCCGTCCTTGCTCGGCAATGCCGTGATGAGCCCGGCGATCAGCAGGCCACCCAGCGCCGTCAACAACAGCGCGCGGCGCGTCGACGTAGCATGCAAACTCTGCCACCACGCCACCCGCTCCGACGGCTGTCCGTCCTCGCCGTTATGCGAGTCAGCGAGCAATCGCTCGCGTTCGGGTGCCTCCAACATCTGCTCCATTGTGACAGGCGTGTCAGGCGCTGTGACAAGTGATGAAGTTGTAATGTTATGAGGTTGTGCCTGAGCGGGGCCGATGCCGTCGAGGTCGCCGGTCAAAAGTAGGGTTGCGGCCGTGATCGACCTCAAGCTGCTTCGCGAAGACCCGGACGTGGTGCGCGCGTCTCAGCGAGCCCGTGGCGAAGACCAGGGACTCGTCGACGCGCTCCTCGAAGCCGACGCCGCCCGGCGGTCCGCGGTATCTGCCGCCGACAACCTGCGCGGCGAACAGAAGGCCGTCAGTAAGCAGGTGGGCAAGGCATCCCCCCACGAGCGACCGGCCCTGCTGGACCAAGCCAAGGCGTTCGCGGACAAGGTCAAGGCCGCCGAGGCTGCGCAGGCCGACGCCGAAAAAGCTTTCACCGCAGCCCATATGGCGATTTCGAACGTGATCATCGACGGTGTTCCCGCCGGCGGCGAGGACGACTTCGTGGTGCTCGACACGGTCGGTGAACCCGCGGCCATGGAGAATCCGAAAGACCATGTCGAACTCGGCGAGTCGCTTGGTCTGATCGATCTCGAGCGCGGCGCAAAGGTGTCCGGGTCGCGGTTCTACTTCCTCACAGGGGCCGGAGCGCTGCTGCAACTGGGCCTCATGCAGCTCGCGGTGCGGCTTGCCACCGAGAACGGCTTCACCCTCGTCATCCCGCCGGTGCTGGTGCGACCGGAAGTCATGGCGGGCACGGGATTCCTCGGCGCGCACAGCGAAGAGGTGTATCGCATCGAGGGCGACGACCTTTATCTCGTGGGCACCTCCGAGGTTCCGCTGGCCGGGTATCACGCCGACGAGATCCTCGACCTGTCCGACGGGCCGTTGCGGTACGCCGGCTGGTCGTCGTGCTTTCGCCGGGAGGCGGGCAGCCACGGCAAGGACACCCGCGGCATCATCCGCGTGCACCAGTTCGACAAGGTGGAGGGCTTCGTCTACTGCAAGCCGGAGGAAGCCGTGGCCGAGCACGACCGGCTGCTGGGCTGGCAGCGGCAGATGCTCGCGCAGATCGGGGTGCCATACCGGGTGATCGACATTGCCGGAGGCGATCTGGGGTCATCGGCGGCGCGCAAGTTCGACTGCGAGGCGTGGATTCCGACGCAGCAGACCTACCGTGAGCTGACGTCGACGTCGAACTGCACGACGTTTCAGGCTCGGCGGCTTTCGGTGCGCTACCGCGACGAGAACGGCAAGCCGCAGACCGCCGCGACACTCAACGGGACGCTGGCCACCACGCGCTGGTTGGTGGCGATCCTGGAGAACCATCAGCAGCCTGACGGCAGCGTCCGCGTTCCCGAGGCGCTGGTGCCGTTCGTCGGGACCGACGTGCTCAAGCCGAAACGCTAAGCGGCCAGAAGCCGTACGCTCGGCCACATGGGGGGCAGCCATCTTGCCGACATGGACCTACGGGTCCGTGCACTCGAGAGTGTGCTCATCGAAAAGGGTTACGTCGATCCAGCGGCGCTCGATGCACTCATCGAGACTTACGAAACCCGCATCGGTCCGCGGAACGGGGCACGCGTCGTCGCCCGCGCTTGGGTCGATCCGAAATTCAACGACTGGCTTCTTCGTGACGCGACCGCGGCGATCGGGTCACTCGGGTTCGGCTGGCGCCAGGGCGAGCACATGGTCGCAGTAGCCAACACTCCCCAGCTGCACAACCTCGTGGTGTGCACCCTGTGCAGCTGCTATCCGTGGCCCGTCCTCGGTTTGCCGCCGACCTGGTACAAGAGCCCGCAGTATCGCTCGCGCGCGGTACGGGATCCGCGGGGCGTGTTGGCCGAGTTCGGAGTCGTGTTGAACGCGGGAACCGAGATCAGGGTGTGGGACTCGACGGCCGAAGTGCGCTATCTGGTGGTGCCGATGCGCCCGGACGGCACCGAAGGGTTGGACGAGGAGTCGTTGGCGGCTCTTGTCACGCGCGATTCGATGATCGGCACCGGT
>JAJKIB010000563.1 GCA_021154745.1 Mycobacterium sp. | reverse complement strand
TACAGTGGCGGCGTGCGCTTTGGATTCTTCATCCCGCAGGGCTGGCGTCTCGATCTCGTCGACATTCCCACTGACAAGCACTGGCAACTGATGCGCGACCTGGCCGTCTACGCAGACGGCGGGGCGTGGGATTCGCTGTGGGTCTACGACCACTTCCACACCGTGCCGGTGCCGACGCATGAGGCCACCCATGAGGCGTGGTCGCTGATGTCCGCCTACGCCGCGACCACGTCGCGGATCAAGCTCGGCCAGATGTGCACCGCGATGAGCTACCGCAACCCGGTGTATCTCGCCAAGGTCGCCGCCACCGCCGACATCATCTCCGGCGGCCGGGTCCAGATGGGCATCGGCGGCGGCTGGTACGAGCACGAGTGGCGGGCCTATGGCTACGGCTTCCCCTCCGCGGGGGAGAGGCTCGGGCGGCTCGATGAGGGCGTGCAGATCATGCGCGACGCGTGGCGAGACGGCGAGGTCACCTTTGATGGCAAGCACTATCAGGTCAACGGAGCGATCGTCGAGCCAAAGCCGTTGCAGGACGGCGGTCTTCCACTCTGGATCGCCGGCGGCGGCGAGAAGGTGACGCTGCGCATCGCCGCCAAGTACGCCCAGTACACCAACTTCACCTCCGAGCCCGACGGCTTCGCGCACAAGTCGCAGGTGCTGGCCGGCCACTGCCGCGATGTTGGCACCGACTTCGACGCGATCGTGCGGTCGGCCAATTTCAACGCCGTGCTCGGCGAGTCGGAGGCTGACGTCAAGGAGCGCGTCGCCCGGCTACGCACCAGGCAGGCCGGTAAGGCGAATGAGGCCGCCGTCGACGGAATGCTGGGCATGTCCACCTCACCCGACGCCGCTAGCGGCACACCGGAACAGGTTGTCGAGAAGCTGAAGCGGATGCGCGAACTCGGCTGCGAGTACGCGATCCTGTACTTCCCCGAGGCCGCCTACGACCGGTCCGGCATCGAGCTGTTCGAGCGCGAGGTCATCCCCGCCTTGAGCTAGATCGCGGATGAGGCCTGGTACTGCAGGATGCGCCAGCCGTCGTCTCCGCGCGTGATGACCACGCCGATGTTCACACTGACGGTGGGTCTGTCGGGGTACGCGAAGGACGCAGTGACGTAACCCACCACCAACCCCGCTGCGGGACTGCGTGTTTCCAGAATGCGATAGGTGACCGTCATGCCGCGCGGTTGACTTGCGTAGTAGTCGATCACCCCTTGTCGCCCAACGCTATACGGGCGCAACCCCTGGAAAACGGCGTCCTCGGCGAACACATTGGCGACGCGCTGGGGTTGCCCCCCGTCGATGCCCGACTTCCAGCGGTCCATGACGTCGCGCAGAACCTCAGTGTCCTGCACTTTGACCACCGTCCACATGCAGGATCTCGCCGGTGACGAATGGTGCGTTTTCGAGATAGAGGACTGCGTCGACGACGTCGTCGATCTCGCCGAGGCGACCGACCGGATGCAGTTTCGCAAGCGCGTCGTACGATGCCGGATCATGCATCGGCGTGCGGACGGTGCCGAGCGCGACGGCGTTCGACCGGATACCGCGGCCGGCGTACTCGATTGCCAGTGCCTTGGTTACCGCGTTGAGGCCGCCCTTCGTCAGCGATGCCAGCGCCGAGGGCACCTGCGAGTTGGCATGGTCGACCAGGCTGGTCGAGATGTTCACCACGTGACCACCATCGCCGCTCGACAACATCGCGGCCACCGCGGCGCGGGTCACCTCGAAGAAACCCCGCAAGTTCACTCCGGTGACGGCGTCATAGTCGTCGTCGGTGTAGTCCGTGAACGGCTTGGCGACGAAGATGCCGGCGTTGTTGACCACCGTGTCGACCCGGCCGAACCGCTCGATGGCCGCGTCGACGATGCGTTGACCGATCCCCGGCTGCGCGATGTCACCCGCGACCGTCAGCACCATCGGGTCGTCGCTTTCGGTGATGCTTCGGGAGTTGGCGATCACTGCATACCCGAGCCTGCGGTACGCGGATACCAGGGCCTCGCCGATGCCTTGCGAGGCGCCCGTGACGATGGCTACGCGTTGGGAGTTGCTCATTGTGCGATCCTTCCTTGTCGGTGATCGCTGCAACGCCGCTTCTGCCCCTTCCCATGCTCGGTCGCTCCGACCGGTTTGCTCACTGGTGATAGGCCGCGACTCCTACTGCACTACGCTTGCCGGGTGGAGCTGCGCCAACTGCGCTACTTCGTGACCGTCGCCGAAGAGCTGAATTTCGCGCGCGCGGCCGGGCGGTTGCACATTGCGGGTCCGTCGCTGTCCCAGCAGATCAAGGCGCTCGAACGCGATTTGAAGGTCAGCCTGTTCGACCGTGACCGCCGCTCCGTCACGTTGACCGTCACCGGTGCGGCGCTGCTGCCCCATGCGCGGGCATTGATAACTCAGGCCGACGAGTTGCGCAGGCTCGCGGCCGGTCTCCGGACGTCCGAACCGGTCCGGATCGGCTACGTGAACTGGTGCCCCACCGACTGGGCGGAACGAGCCGCCGGCGTGGCGCAATTGCGCGTCGACACCTGGGTGATGCCGTCGCATACGCAGGCCGCCCGAGTTTCCGACGGCAGCCTCGACCTCGCAATATGCTGGGTGCAGACAACGGATCTCGCGTCAAAGTCCCTCGACGCCCACCTCATCGGGGTGGATCGGCTCTACGCGCTGGGTGTCGGCTCGGACACCTCGCCCGTTGAGGCGAAGGACACGGTGGTGCTGCTCGACTCCGACGAGGCGACGTGGTCGTCGTGGAACCGTTACGCGGAGCACTTCGCCGCCGATACCGGCGCGCGCATTGTGCGGGTCGACGACGGAGGAGTCACTGGCCCAACGTTTTTCGAGCACATACGCCGACTGCGTCGGCCGGTGCTCAACAACCCGAAAGGCCAGAACATCCAAGAGCCCAGCGGGCTGGTGCGGCGTCCGGTCGTCCACCCGACGCCGCTTTGGACATGGTCGCTGGTCTGGCGCCGCGGTGAAGACGGCCCCGCGGTGCGTGCCGTCATCGATGCATTCACCCGCGACCTTCCAGAGCTGGGCGTCGATGACGAAGGGTCGTGGTTGCCGCCGGCGGATCCGTACCGGCCGAAGGGAATCCGAACCGAAGCAGGCCGGCGACCAACGCCGACAACAACACGACCACCGCGGCCGCGAGCAGGGCGTGAGAAAAGCCGTGGCGCAGAAGAGGAGTCACCGCAAGCGGCCCCAGGATCTGGCCGACGGAGTAACCACTAGTCAGCACGGCCACGGCGCCGGGAAATCCGAGCAGGCGTCCGGCTGCCAGAGTCATTGTGCTGACACCGATGAAGGTGGCCCCGAACAGGATTGCCCCGATGACAGCCGCGACCGCCCCCGGAGCTACGGCCGGAAGGGCGATTCCGAACGCCTGCAGCAGCAGCGCTCCTGCGAGCAGAGTCGCATGCGACCACCGCGCACACAGCCACGCCCACAGTGCGGCCGACGGGACTGCGGCCAAGCCGACGACGAGCCACGCACCGCTGCCCAGCCCGCCTGCCGAATTCTGTTTGATGGCCGCGACCAGGAATGTGCCAGCGATGATGTACCCGATTCCCTCGAGGGTGTAGCTGACGAACAGCACACCGAACCAGCCGTTGGCACGTCGCGATGATGACGGTGAGGCTGGCGGGGGAGCCGAACCGGGACGGGCTTTGCCGCGCATCGTCCACGCACCGGCGCCAAGCAGGGCTGCCACCGCTGCGGCGATCCACCATGCGCCCTGCCAGCCCGCTGCGGCGGGCATCGTCAGCACCAACCCACCCGATAACGCAATGCCGAGGCCGACACCGCCGAAGCCCCAGCCTGGCAGGTGTGGTGGCAGATGTTCCAGCATCGAGTTGACCGCAATGACAAACACAACCGCGCTGGCGAATCCCGCAACTGTGCGCAACAGCAGCCATCCAATTGTGTTGGGCAACAGGGGCATCGCAGCCAAGGTGACCACCAACACCGCCAGGGCTGCCCGCCACGCGACCGTCGATCGGGCCAGCCGCGGTGAGGCGGTACCCGCAAGCGCACCTGCGAGGTACCCGACGTAGTTCGCGGTGGCCAGCGCGCCGGCCGCCTGCGGCGTAAGCGCAGCCTGCGTGGTCATCAGCGGCAGGATCGGGGTGTATGCGAAGCGGCCGATGCCCATTGCGGCACCCAGTCCTGCGGCACTGCGCCCGACATGCGCCCATTGTGTGTGCATCGCACAAGGGTGTGTCGGCGCGGCGGTTGGGCGCCACGACCGAGTTGCTCATAGCTGAGAGGCGCAACCTCACAGGCGGGTCCGGCTCGAAGTGAATGAACGGTAACGCCCAGCCATCGAAACTTAACGGCCCGGTGAATCTGTGGAGTCGCTGACGCATCAATCCTCCTAGAAGATCTGTTCGTGTTATCGATTCCACGCGATGTCGGCTATGAACCCCACCGCCCGGTGTGGGTGCCCCGACCGCGCATCGTCCCTCAGCGTCCCGACGGCTGGGCACGTCCTGTGCATCCCGCCGACGTGGCGCAGGCGCGGTTGTTCGACGCCGTTTTGCTAGGGGAAATCGCCGAGCTGGAGGAGCTTGTCGCCTCCATGGAGAAGCGTTGGCTGCGGCGGTGTGAGCGTGGCATCGATGACGAGAATCGGCCGCCGGACAGCATCGTGCGGATGCGCGGGCGCGTGTCGGAGGCACAGCAACTCCTAGAGGCGTTGCGGGACCGGTTTCCGTCGGAATGAGCGGATCCCCGCCATTCGGTGGAGATCCGTTCACCGAGATTCAAACTGACGGTGTCCACACGCCCGTCGCGGCGGCCTCGCGAACGTACTCGGCGAAGTCCTTGGGATCGCGTCCCAGCGCTCGCTGCACACCGTCGCCGAGCTGCACCTTGCTGCCAAGCACTTCGGTGAACAGGTGGTTCAACAGCCAGATAAAGTCCTGCGGCAGACCGTATTCCGTGAGCATCGCGGTGTAGTCCTCGAGCGGCACCGAGACGAAGCTGATGTCTCGGCCCTCGGCCGCGCCGATTTCCGCCACGACGTCGGCGATGTCGTCGGCATCGACGAACGGCTCCTGCACCGAATCGACCGGCAGCGACACGGTGCCGGCGAGCACCTCGTCGAGCCACGCGCCCTCGCTGAAGTTCTGCGCAAAGAAGGCGCACCGCACGACCGTCCACTGCAGTCCGGACGCCATGACGACACGCTCGGCCTTCTCGGCCTCGGCCTCGTTGCGACCGGACAGCAGCACCAGCCGGCTGACCCCGGCGTTCACGGCCAGTTCGGTGAGCTTGCTGATGGCGTCGACGGATCCGGGGACGGCCAGGTCCGGGTAGTAGGTGAGGTAGACCTTGTCGACTCCGGCCAGTGCGGCAGGCCAGGTCTGCGGGTCGTCCCAGTCGAACGGGATGTCCGCCGACCGCGACCCATGCCGGACCGGGATGCCCTGTGCTTCGAGTTGATTTGCCACGCGGTTTCCGGTCTTGCCGGTGCTGCCGACGACGAGAATGGTGTTGTTGGTTGAATTGGTCACGGCTACAGATTTACGGTTCGACGGTGAGACGATCCATAGTTGAACCGCTTGATGGCATATCCGATCGTCTGGAAAGGACACCGGCGATGGAGAAGATCTCACTCACCGCACTCGCGCGCGAGCACCTGGAGACGGCCCGGGCGGCCAGCAGCGGCCGCAGCGCGCACACCGTCTACGGCGGCCACGAGCATTCGCTGCGCCAGACCGTGATGGCGCTCACCGCCGGCAGCAGCATGGAGGACCACGAGAGCCCCGGGGAGGCGACGCTCCAGGTGCTTCTGGGCCGGGTGCGGGTGACCAATAGCACCGCCGGTTGGGACGGGTCTCCCGGCGACCACATCGTGCTGCCGCGCACCCGCCACGGCCTGCATGCCCTCGAGGATTCCGCGGTGCTACTGACCGTCGCGAAAGCCGTTGGCCCGCACATCTAGTCATTGTCACGAGCAGACGTAAAAGGTCCCGACACGCCGTGAAATGGGTGACTTTTGCGTCTCGCGCTAGAGAACTCCCTGGTGGCTCAGCACGTTGACGACGTTGCCCGCCGCGTCGGCGAAGAAGAACCGTCGAACGCCCCAATCCTCGTCGCTGAGCGGATGAACGATCCGCAACCCAGCGTCGACCGCGGCCTCATATGCCGCGTCGACGTCGTCGACCTCGATGGAAACCTGAGGGTTGACCGGCGCCGTCCCATCCTTGGTCATCAGGCTGATCTGATGGCGAAGCTCGTCGTCGGCGAACGTGACGACCCACCCATGGTTCATAACCTCGCGCAGCCCCAGAATCCGCACGTACGCATCGCGGGCCGCCTCGATGTCCGCCACTGTGAGGACCGGCATGACACGTCTGACCGTCATATCGCCGGCCCCAGCAGATCGTCGGCGTCCTTGATCACGTAGCCGTAGCCCTGCTCGGCGAGGAAGCGCTGCCGGTGTGCGGCGTACTCGGCGTCCAGGCTGTCGCGCGACACCACCGAATAGAACATCGCGCCGCCGCCGGAGGCCTTCGGTCTCAGTAGTCGGCCCAGCCGCTGCGCCTCCTCCTGCCGGGACCCGAACGTGCCCGAAACCTGCACCGCGACATTGGCTTCCGGCAGATCGATGGAGAAGTTCGCGACCTTCGACACCACCAGGGTCGGGATCTCGCCGCGGCGAAACGAGTCGAACAGTGCCTCGCGTTCGGCCGTCTTCGTCGAGCCCTGAATCACCGGGGCGTTCAACTCCTGGCCCAGCTCGTCGAGCTGGTCGAGGTACGCGCCGATCACCAGCGTCTGGTCGCCTTGGTGCTTTTCCAGGATCGACTTGACCACTGCGATCTTGGTGTGCACCGTCGAGCACAGCTTGTAGCGCTCGTCGGGTTCGGCGACGGCGTACAGCATCCGCTCGTTGTCGGTCATCGTCACCCGCACCTCGATGCACTCGGCGGGCGCGATCCAGCCCTGTGCCTCGATGTCCTTCCACGGCGCGTCGTAGCGCTTCGGCCCGATCAACGAGAACACGTCGCCCTCGCGGCCGTCCTCGCGGATCAGCGTGGCGGTCAGCCCGAGCCGCCGGCGCGACTGCAGGTCCGCGGTCATCCGGAACACGGGCGCCGGCAGCAGGTGCACCTCGTCGTAGATGATCAGGCCCCAGTCGCGGCTGTCGAACAGTTCCAGGTGGCGGTACTCGCCCTTGGTGCGACGCGTGACTACCTGGTAGGTGGCGATGGTGACCGGCCGGATTTCCTTCTTCTCGCCGGAATACTCGCCGATCTCTTCCTCGGTCAGCGACGTCCGGTTGATCAGTTCGCGCTTCCATTGCCGGCCCGCCACTGTGTTGGTGACCAGAATCAGCGTCGTCGCGCCGGCCTTGGCCATGGCCGCCGCACCGACCAGCGTCTTGCCCGCGCCGCACGGCAACACCACCACGCCGGAGCCGCCCTCCCAGAACGAGTCCGCGGCCATCTCCTGATAGTCGCGCAGGTGCCAGCCGTCCTGAGCAAGACTGATCGGATGCTTCTCGCCGTCGACGTAACCGGCCAAATCCTCTGCGGGCCAACCGATCTTGAGCAGCATCTGCTTGATGCGGCCGCGCTCGCTGTTGTGCACGATGACGGTGTCGTCGTCGATGCGGGCGCCCAGCATCGGCGCGATCTTCTTGTTGCGCAGCACCTCCTCCAGCACCGCGCGGTCCAGGCTCACCAGCGTGAGGCCGTGTACGGGACTCTTGACCAGCTGCAGGCGCCCGTAGCGGGCCATCACGTCGACGATGTCGACGAGCAGCGGCTGCGGCACCGCGTAGCGCGAGAACGACACCAGCGCGTCGACGACCTGCTCGGCGTCGTGGCCCGCCGCGCGGGCGTTCCACAGCGCCAGCGGCGTGATGCGGTAGGTGTGGATGTGCTCGGGCGCACGCTCCAGCTCGGCGAACGGGGCGATCGCGGCGCGCGCCGCACCCGCTAGCTCATGGTCGACTTCGAGCAGCACGGTTTTGTCGGACTGCACGATCAGGGGGCCGTCGGTCATTTTGTCCATTATCCAGGCTCGACGGACACCTGCCGGTTCAGTGCGTCGCGGCCTGTAGTG